>JBPCWF010000750.1:0-2888 GCA_051009775.1 Hyphomicrobiales bacterium
GAGATCGACGGCGACATCCGGCGCCTCAAGGTGCCGAAGCTGATTGACGGCGAGATCCAGCCGATCGGCGGCGTCAAGAAGGGCGAGCCGGTGGTGATCAAGAACACTCGGTACTGGATCTCCGACGAGGTCGTGGTCGCCCAGGCCAACAAGTCGAAGTTCCGCGCCTTCGGCCGCAACCGGGACTTCAAGGGCCGCAGTGCGGAGCTGTGCCAGATCGACTGGTCCGGTCCGTAGGGATCGGCGAGGTTTCCGACTTATTCAGATTACTCGAATAAGTCGGATAAAGGTTCACAGTGTGTTCCCCACCACTTCGTCGTCATTCCCGCGAATGCGCTAGGGCAACAAACCTAAAGCACATAAGGTTCGGTCTCTTTCATCGACGGGCGCTCCGCCATGCCGGCATACCAGTCCGCGAGCTTTACGCGGCCGTGGCGCCAATCCGTGTCCGGAAACCGGAAATCCATGTAGGACAGGGCGACGGCGACGGAAAGCGACCCCAGATCGATGCCGCAGAGATCGTCGAAATACCTGTCATGCAGGGCATCGAAAACCCGCTCCATACGGGCGGTCTGGGCGTCGATCCAGCCGTCCCAGTGGAACTCGGCCGGACGGACCGCGGTCTCGTAACGCAGGCTCACGCCGGCATCGGCCAGCCCCTGCGCCACGGCCTGAACCGTCAGGCAGCGCCACCGGTCCGCGCCATCGGCCGGCAGCAGTCCGGCTTCGGGCGCCCGGGCGGCGAGGTATTCGCAGATCACCCGGCTGTCGAACAGGGTCGAGCCGTCGTCCAGAACAAGGGCCGGGATCTTGCCGAGCGGATTGTCGCCGATCACGCCGTCATGCGGCTGGTTCGGAAGGAACACACCGGTCGATACGTGCTCGATCCTGTCGGCGAGACCGGCCTCATGCGCCGTGACAAGAACCATTCTGACGAAGGGCGAGGCGGGATTGTGGTGCAGTTTCATAGGCCGGTCCGTTCCCCTGTTTCCGCGTCAGTTGACCTGCTGCCTCAAGTCCGGCTGTTTTGGCGCCTGAAACGAAGGCGCCAGGTCGATGGCGGGGCTGCGGCCGAAGAAATTGACCGGCCGCAAGGTGAATTCATGCCATCTGGTCGGCAGCACCGGCCAGTCCTCGGCGCGGGTGATATGATGAAAACCAAGCGTGTACCATAGCACGATATCCTGGTTTTCGACCGCCGCCTTGTCGGCCACGAAGGCCGGCAATCCGCCGCTCATCTGCTTCTGGTTGAGATAGCGCCCGGCCGCGTGGCGCTCTTCCGCCGCGTGGCGCGTCACCCACAATTCGTGCGCCGAGAACGCGGCGCGGCGCTGCGGCCCGTCACTCGGGTCGAGCAGGGAGGTCACCCGGTGTCCGGTCGCCAGCTGATAGCTCGGATGATGACCGAGTTTCGTGCGCCGGGCGCGATTGACCACGCGCCACACGCCGCGCCCTTTGACATAGCGGTCGACCGGGCCTTCCTGCTCGACGGTCTCGGGCTCAAGCACCCAAAGGCTGCGGCGCGCGTAGCCCTCCGGCAGCCGCTTGGCGACGATATGGTCGCGCACAAGAGAGTTGGCGCGGCCGTCGACATCGAGGTCGAGACGGAAGGAAAAATAATGGTCGTGATAGACGGCGACCGTGTTGGGCGCGACCAGCGCGCCGAAGCGGGCGTCGTTGGCCGCGCTCGGATCGGTCATGGATTTGGCCGCAACCGCCTTGACCGCATCGATCCCGGTCGCGCCGACACGCACCCTGATATTGCCGTGCAGGGTGAAAATGAAATCGACCACATAGTCATAATTGCCGATGGTCGGGATCATGCGCACCACGAGTTCCACATTGGCGCGTGAATTGACGTTGCGTCCGGCGGCTTCGTAATGCCGCCACGCCGGATCCGACGGGTTGCGCTCGAAGATGCAGACCGCCCGGTCAGCCTTGAAGAGCCCGCCCTGGTCGCTCGGGATGACGGCGTCCAGATAGCCCGAATGCTTCGGGCAGTCATGGCCGACTCTCAAGGTCGAGGCCAGATAGCCGAGACCGAATTCGCCGACATCAAGGAACGAGCGGTAGGACCAGTTGGGGTCCGGGTCCATATAGGGCACGATCATTTCCGACAGGGCCATCTGGTAGGCGATCAGGCGGTCGGAACCGCTGTCGTTGTATTTGACCAGAGAAACGACCGGTCCCTCGCGCCGCTCGACCCTCAGGTGGAATGACCAGTTCTGCCATTTCACCTGATAGCCGCCGCGCAGTTCGAAATTAGCCCCCTGAGGGCTGGTGTTGACGACCGGCTTGAGGGCGGCGCGGGTCTTGAACGATGCCGGATCGCCGCCGTCGCCCACGGGCACGACACCGGTGTCGGTCACGGACACCACGGTGCGCCTGTCGGTGTCGACCACCGCCGTCACGCCTTCGACCGGCAATCCCCAGGCATAGCCCGCAGCGCCCATGTAATAGCACGGCACCCGGAACAGCCGGCGGCCGGCGAAGCCCGGTTCCGGCAGGTAACCGGCCGCGGTCGGGGCGCAGAAGATCCTGTCGAAGTCGGTGAGGCCGCGTTTGCGCATGGCGTCCTGCCAGCGCCTGTCAGCCTTTGCCAGTTGGCCCGCGAGCCGCCACTCATCCAGCATGATGTTGGGCTGGACGTCCGGGATCTCCACGTGCGACATGACCTGCCCCCGGCGCAGGTCGACCTCGGCCTCGAAGGTCCGGCCGCCCTGGCGCATGACCACAAAGGCGGTGCGCGCGAACGCCTGGCCCGGCTGCCAGGCCAGCACGTCGGCCTTGGGCGCTTCCTTGAGCCGGATCATGGGGTAGCGTGTGGTGTCGTCGGCCACGCCTGCCGCCTTCAGATGCTCGACCGCGGCAAGCACTTCCGCGATGGT
>JBPCWF010000751.1:0-4246 GCA_051009775.1 Hyphomicrobiales bacterium
GTCGTCGATAGCGGCAATCTCCACGACGCCGAGTTCCGGGTCGCCCTGTGCGGCAATGACCGTCCTGCCGTAGAGCATCGGCGTGCCCGCCTTGAACAGCAGGGCGCGGTGTTCAGCGGCGAGACGAAGGATGGACGGCGCGAAGGCGAGACGGGGCGCTTGCCACGCAGCTCGCGCCGGCGCTTTCGCGGCTTCGACCACGGCCTCGACCCGCACGCCCGCGCGCACCAGGCTTGCCGCGGCGATCAGCAGGAGCGGGCCGTTGCCGGCGACCACCGCCGGGCCGGGTGGTGCGATGCGCATGCCCTTGATCAGGTTCTGCAGGCCGCCCGCGGTCATGACGCCCGGCAGCGTCCACCCGGGAAAGGCGACCGCCCTGTCTCGCGCGCCGGCGGCAACGACGATTGCCCGTGCCTGGATGCGGCCCGAACGCGCGCCATCCGCCAGTGCGAGCGTCAGGGCATCGGGGACGTCCCAGACCGTCGCGCCCGGACGGTAGGACACAAGCCCTGTGCCGATACCGTCACACAGCGCGTCGAACCGTGCCCGGTCCTTGTCCCGGAGGGTGTCCGATGCGGCAACGAACTCCGCCGGCGGTTGCCGGAAATACTGGCCGCCCGGCTGGCGGTTGTCGTCGATCAGGGTGACGGATGCGCCAAGGCGCGCCGCCTCGGCAGTCGCCGACAGGCCCGCCGGGCCGGCGCCGATGACTGCGACGTCGACATCCTCGACGGTCATCGCGGTTCCGGCGAGGTCGCGGTGCGCACGACCATATCGGCCTCGACCACATGCACGCAGGCCCGCTGATTGGGCGTGTCATCCACGGTGACGAGGCATTCCGAGCACACGCCCATACCGCAGAAATAGCCTCGGGGCATGCCATTGCGGCTGAGACGGGTTGTCCGAATGCCCGCGGCGATGAGGGCGGCGGCGATGGTCTCGCCCGGATAGGCCGTCACCTCGGCGCCGTCGAACCGGAACGTGACCGGCTGACCGCGATCCGTGCCGTCGTCGAGCCTGCGGCCGGGTTCGCCGGTCACTGCAGGAACCTTTGCGGGGAGAACCGTGCGTCGTCGCCGGCTTCGGTGCGGTTCAACATCATGCCGGCGAGCCTGGCGCCCAGCGCCGGTGCCTGGCTGTAGCCGCCGCGCGCGCAGGCAAGAACCCAGGCGCGGTCATGTCCCGCGAGCCGTCCCATGACCGGCAGGGCGTCCGGTGCGACCGCCTCATAGCCCGCCCAGCTGCGGACAATCCTCAATTCCGCCAGGGCGGGCACGACGCGCGCGGCCACCCGCATGTTGTGGATGAAGCGTTCGTAGTCGATCTCCCTGGTACCGGCTTCGACGGAGCCGCGGCCCTGCCACCCGCCGCCGATCAGGTAGGTCCCGTTGGGATATTGCTTGACCGACAATATGCCGCCGGCATGGGTCACCACCCGGTCGACCAGGGGTGGCGCCGGCTCGGTCACGGTCAGCATGTTGACGTCGACCTCGACCGGAAATCTTGCCTCCAGCATCGCGGCGATATCGCCCGCCCACGCGCCTGCGGCATCGACCACATCGCCGGCACGGACGGTGCCTTTCGACGTCTCCAAAACATAACCTCCGTGGGGCTGTTTGCGGTCGCGCCTGATTGCGGTAACTGCGGCATTGCCTTCGATCGTGGCGCCAAGGGCGCGGGCACCGGCGATCATGGCGTGGCCGGCGGCGAGCGGGCTCGAATAGGCGTCCCAGGCGCAGAAGCTTGCCGCCTTCACATCCGGACCGAGCCAGGGCGCCATCGCGCGCAAGGCGTTCGGCTGCAGGAACTCGACCTCGATGCCTTCGCCCTGCTGCTCGCCGACCGCTTTGCGCAGGTGCTCGACCTCCCTGTCGGTGGTCGCCACGCGCAGTCCGCCCGGCCGTACGAAACCGACATCGATGCCGTAATCCTCACCCATGCGTTCCCAGAGTTGGATCGCGTCGCGTGTCGGTCTGAGCGCTTCTCGTCGTTTGACCTGGACCGACAGGGTTCCCGCATTGGCGCCAGAGGCGTCGGACCATGGCGCGCCCTTGTCCAGCACGAGGACCTCGCGGCCGGCCTTCACCAGCGGCAGGGCGGTCGCCAGGCCCGAGACGCCGGCGCCGATAATGACGATGTCGGCGGAGGCGGGAAGGCTCATTCCGCGACCAGCGCGGCGCTTCCCTGGTCGAGCAGCCCGAGACGCTGAAGGACCGACCTCAGCTTGTCCCGGTCCTCATCGGAGAGCGGCAGATGCGGGCGGCGCGGATATCCGGCGCGGCGCCCCATCAGATTCATGCACTCCTTGATGATGACATAAGGCGAGTTGCCGCCGAGATAGAACGCCTCGTAGATCTCGTCCATGACGCGCTCGAGGGCGATGGCCCGATCCTGCGGGCCGTTCTTTGCCAGGCCGTAGAGTTGAACCGCGCGGGCACCCATGAAGTTCGTGCACATGGAAACGATGCCGGCGGCGCCCCGGTCGATGGTCGCGCGCGCATAGGGTTCAAGGCCGGAAAACACGGCAAGCCTGTCCGACACGGACCTCAGGACCGCCGCCAACGCATAGAGATCCTTCGAAGAGTCCTTGAGCGCGACCACGGATGGCAACTGCGCAAGATGCGCCGCCATCGACGGGGTTACGGACACCTGTGTGCGGCCCGGATTGTTGTAGACCATGATCGGCAGGCCGACTTCGGACACCGCCTCGAAGTGACCGACCACCTCGCGCTCGTTGGGAAGCGCATAGGGCGGCGGCAGCACCATGGCGCCGTCGCACCCGGCCGACTGCGCCGCGGCAGTGAGATCGACGGTCTCGCGCGTGCCGATCGCCGATGTGCCGGCCAGCAAGCGGACGGTGGCAGGCACGTGGCCGCGCGCCAGCTCGAACAGGGCGACGCGCTCCTCATCGCTCTGCGTGTACCATTCGCCGGTCGAGCCGGCGACGATGATGCCCTGAACGCCGTCGGACACGAAAGTTTCCATCAAGGCGCCGAACGCCGCTTCGTCCAGGTCGCCGTTTTCAAGGGACGGCGTTGCGGAAACGACGAAGACGCCTTCCCAATCGGTTTTGCGGGGCATCGCGAGGCTCCATCAGGTCGTGGGGGCAGTAGACTTTGAGTTTACGGAGCGCGGCTGCAGGCGGCAAGGTTTGCGCCGGAGGATGGCGGGTCAGTTCGGAATCCGGATACTGATGATCAATAGAGGGGCCGTCCGCAGCGACGCGGTCGGGCCGGTGAACTCTCCCCGGTCTCCTGTCAAGGAACGGAGGAGCCACGTCAAGCCGCCGTGCTGCAAATTTGATAGATTTGCCGACAACAAGAATGCAACAATCAGCATGCCGCATGTCGCCGGGACGACGCAGTGGGAGGAGCAAAACCATGAAGGACAGCAAAAAGAAAGGTTACAAACCCAGGCGTGGCATCGACCGCCGGACCATACTGGCGGGCGCCGCAGTTGGGGCTGCAGCGTCGACACTCCCCTTGCCCTGGGTATCCCGGATGCATGCTCTGGCGCAGGATGCCATTGTCATCGGATTGCCGATCGCCCAGACGGCAGCCGCCGGCGTCGCCGACCACGCCGATCACCTCAACGGCGCGACACTCGCCATGGAGGAGATCAATACCGCAGGCGGCATTCTCGGCCGCGAGCTTAAATTCAACGTCGTCGACATCGACCCGCTCTCACCTGAAAGCTGTCAGATTTCGATCCGCAAGCTGACCGATGGGAAAGTCCACGCGCTGACGACGGCCTTTACTTTGGTGCCGATCCCGACCGCGGACGCATCCGCCAGCTACGGCTGCCCGTTTCTGTGGGGCGTGACCCAGCGCAACTACACGGAAGAGGTGAGGAAGAACCCGGAAAAGTACGGTCACTGTTTCCAGACCGATCCCTCCGAGGTGCATTACGGCTACACGCTGCCGATCTTCCTGCAGGATATGGTCGACGCCGGTCTGTGGAAGCCGAAGAACATGGGCATCCATCTGGTCCAGGAGCAGATCGCCTATAACCAGACGATTTCCAAAGCCCTGAAGGAAGCCATACCGGATTCCAAGTTCGAGGTCGTGAAGACCACCGACATCCAGTTCCCGGTGCAGGACTGGAGCCCGGTCATCCGTGAAATCAACGCCACGGGCGCCGGCATGGTGATGATCAATCACTGGGTCGCGTCCGAATATGCGGCGTTCTGCAAGCAGTTCCAGGCCGATCCGCTCGAGGGGGCGATGGTCTATCTGCAGTATGGGCC
>JBPCWF010000752.1:0-4125 GCA_051009775.1 Hyphomicrobiales bacterium
ACCCAATGGTGCAAATATGCGCGTGCCGGGCAGATGTGAGACACAAGAATGCTCGTTGTTCCCGCGAAAGCGGGAACCTATTAGCCATTACCGCACGGCACCAAGCGAAGGGTGATGCTGCGTGCGCCGGGTCGGACACGGCCCTCTTGGGCCTATGGAACGGCTATTGGATTCCGGATCTCCGCGCTCACGCGCTGCGTCCGGAATGACGGTTTGGCGTGGGTCTGCCGAGATCCTCGGTCTAAGCAATCGGGTCGCGCCGTTTGAGCTCGATCGGCTGGCCATGCGGGGTCGAGATCGTCGCCTCGGTCCAGTCCTGCTTGAGCTGGCCGAGCTGCTCCTCAGAGCCTAGGCCCTTGGACACGACGATGTTTTCCAGCGCGGCGAGCCAGTAGTCGTAATAGGTGTCGCCCAGGTCAGCTTCGCCGCGCCTCTTCGCATCGGCAATTTCATGCGCCAGATGCTCGGTCCATTCCGGCCAGGTGAAATGGCCCTGTTCATGCAGCCGGACCGTCATGGCGAAGGCGGCGGCCTGCCACGGCGCCGTAAACACCGGCCCGTCCTCCGCCTCCCACGGCAGTTGAGGCAGCTCGCTCATGGTCACCCCGGCACCAGGTAATTGTCGAACAGGTCGATATAGAGCGACGATTTGGCATTGGCGTCCGCACCCCACAGCTCCTCGCCCTCGAAGCGCACGCTGTAGACATGCTGCGGGTCGGAATGCACGCCGCTGGTCGAGGTGTCGGGGAAGGCGAACACGCCATGGTCGCGCATCACCGTGCCGGCCTTGCCGCGGATGTAGCGTGGCAGCCTTGTATGGCTGGTCGGGTTGATGTTGATCGCCCGCACCTTGTCGCCGACACTGAATTTCGGCGCCACGTCGGCATCCATCCGGCAGGACGCGCCGCCCGCCACCAGACCCGGAACGATTTCAGTGGTCAAAAGTGGCATCACGCACCTCCTCCGGCCAGTTCGGCCTGTTTGCGGTCGAGTTCTTCCGCGGTCACGATGCCTTTCTCGTCGAGCAGGCTTTCGAACGCGTGCAGCCAGTGTTCGTAATAGGACGTGTTCAGATAGTCCGCCGGCGCCATGTGCTCGATGGCATGGCGGAACTGATCGACGTTGAAATGCCCTTGCGCGAAGTTGGCGAAGAACAGGCCGAACACGCGGCCCTCCCATTCCTCGTGGAAATAGGGCTCGTCGGCCTCTCGGTCGATCGGTCCAAGTCCGTGCATGCCGCCCAGGTCGTGTATTCCGTTCATCTCTTGCTCCTCCGCCTTACGATGCCGGCGCCTCGACGACCGCGGTGCCGATCATCGAGTCCCGCGACACCAGTTCGGCAAGCTCGTCCTCGCTCATGCCTTCGGTGCCGGCCGGCCGTTTCGGCAGCACCAGATAGCGCAGCTCCGCGTTGCTGTCCCAGACCCGGATCTCCGTGTCGTCGGGCAGATCGACGCCGAACTCGTCGAGCACCCCGCGCGGATCGCTCACGGCGCGGGCGCGGTAGGGCGCGCTCTTGTACCAGATCGGCGGCAGGCCGAGGGTCGGCCACGGATAACAGGAGCATAAGGTACAGACGACCATGTTGTGGACGTCGTTGGTGTTCTCGACAACCACCATGTCCTCGCCCTGGACGCCCGAAAAGCCGAACTCCGCGATGGCCTTGGAGCCGTCCTCGAGCAGGCGCGCCTTGTAGTCCGGATCGGTCCACGCGCGGGCCACCACCTTGGCGCCGTTGCGCGGTCCGACTTTTGTTTCATAGAGCTCGATCAGGCTGTCGATCGCGGTCGGGTCGACCAGCCCCTTCTCTGTCAGCAGCGTCTCCAGCGCCTTGACCCGCATGGCGGTGTCCGAGGGTGGAGCGTTGTGGTGATGGTCATGGGCCATGACTGTCCTCCTCTGTCCCCCAAGCCGAAAGCCTAATTCAATTGGCGGTTGCCGACAACAAGGTTGGCCCAAGATGTGATCGGGAGTGTGGCGCGGGTGCGCGTGCAGCGGCGGTTAATCCTCGATCGCTATCGCGTGCACCAGCCCTTCATAGGGGAACACCGTGTTGGTATGTGCGCCGGTGACGAACATCCGGCGCGCCGGGAGGTCGAGGGCGATGTTGGTGACGAACCTGACCCTGGCATCGATCGTCTGCAGGAGCGTGCCGTCTGCCGATATCTTGAAGATCTTGCCGGCGCCGTAGATGCAGACATAGACCGTACCGTCGGCCGTCACTTCGAGGCCGTCCGGGCCGACCCTCGCCGGCGCCGCGGCGACATCCGCATCAAGCGCTGTACTATCGGCGAATGGCGGCAGGGGCGTGAGCCCGCCGTACGGCCCGATCCGGTAACACAGGATCTTCTTGTCCATATGTTCGGAGAGATAGACCACACGGTCCCCGGTGACGTAGACGCCGTTCGCGTAGTTGATCCCCTGCGCCACCTTTGTGACGGTGCCGTCGGCGGCCAGATGGAACAGGCGGCCGGACGGCTGGGCGCTGGGATGGAACGGGCCGGAGGAGGAGAAATAGACCCCGCCCGCGCGGTCCGAATGGGAATCGTTGGGCAGTGTCAGGCGCGCGCCCTCGCCATCCTCGCGGATCACGCGCAGCGTCTCGCCCGCCTTCGACAGGATCACCACCGCGTCGCCCAGATGGCACAGAACCGCGAGCCGGCCCTCGCTCATGGGTGAGATCGACGTCGGGCCGCAGCCGTCCCGGGTGAAGAACGTCTTCCGCTCCGTGCCGTCCCATGCGACCACCCGGTGGGCGGACATCTCGGCATAATAGAGCGTGCCGCCGATCAGCACCGGCCCTTCCGGGTATGACGCCTTGATATTGAGCGGGTTCGGTTCAGCGGCTTTGCAGGCGAACGCCGCCGAAAGCGCGGCGATCCAGACAGTCGCGGCCGTCAGACACCGGCGGCCGGCCCGGTTCACTGCCACTTCCTGTTGTGCACTTTGACCGCCTTGAGAATGTTGACCGGGGCAAAGTCGTCGGTCAGGGGCTGGACGTCGGAACCCGGTTTCTCATGGCCCTTGCGCCGCTCGATCATGGGCGCGAGCCTGTAGCGCAGCTTGTAGGCGGTCTCATGCTCTCCGGCCGTGCGCATCAGTTCGGCGGCGTCGCGCCGGGGCCCGTCATAGGCGACCGCGATCACATTGCCGCCGCCGGGGATGAAGTCGACCCTGTCGAACACTTCGAGCAGGGTCGCATAGGTACTGTCGAACAGCATGGTCGACGGCTCCACGTTCTGCGCCACGATCCCACCCGGCTTGAGCCGTTTCTTGACCAGCTCGTAATACTCCCGCGTCAGCAGGTGAAACGGCACGAAGGGCCCGCGATAGGCGTCGATGAAGATCACGTCGTAGGATTTCTTGTCGCGCACCAGGAACAGGCGCCCGTCCGACTCGACAATGCTGTAATTGGGCTGAGGCTTGAGCTGATAGTATTTCTCCGCCAGCCGGATCATCTCCGGGTCGAGCTCGACCGCGGTGATCCGGGCGTCGGGAATATGGTTGTGCAGATACCAGGTGATCGACCCGCCGCCCATGCCGATCATCAGGAGATCGTCAGGTTTGTCGACGTAGGCGAGCGCCGCGGTCATCGCCTTGGTGTAGGCGACCGGCAGCTCCAGGAGATCCGCCGTGTTGCGCTGGCTTTCCACGTAGCGCCGGCGCTTGTGGCCGAAGGCGAGGGTCACATAGGTGGAATTGCGGATCACGAAGATCGAATTGTAATGGGACTCGACCGTCTCAAGCAGCTCCGAGGCCCGCGCCGCCTGCCCCATGGCGAGGCACAGTATTCCGGCGAGCAGGGATCTTGCTGCAGCGGATCTCAAGGACTTCATACACGCTCCTGTGACTGTCTTGGCGTCTGGTTGTGTCAGAAATTGCCGGGTTCGAACAGGGGCATGATGGCGAATATGGCGGCGAAGGCCGGTTCGAAGCGGTTACGGTGGAGGGTCGTACAGCGCCTGTCTCCAGACCTGCGCGCCCGGCGCGTGCGGGAACTCCGATTTGCGGTTTCCGAGCGGCCCGCATTCCGCTAAGGTGTCTTGCTTACGCATTGGATGGTTCCCCGATATCCGATCCGGTGAGGGGACTAAGAGGGAACACGGTGAGGTGTACCCATCAGGG
>JBPCWF010000753.1:0-2536 GCA_051009775.1 Hyphomicrobiales bacterium
GGCTCTGGCGGCCAAGACGCTGCTCGATATGGGCTATGAGGATGTCGCATCGCTCGCCGGCGGCTACGCGGCCTGGAAGGCGACGCAGGAAGACTGACGCTTGCGGTTGAAATGAAACCGCCGGCCATGGAGGCCGCGGTTCCGGGTTATTGCCGGGCGTCTAGAAGCAGACCTTGATCTTCTTGAAGTGCCAGTGGCCGTGGCCATGGTGCCACTTCTTCTTCTTTTTCCAGAAGCAGCCGCCGTGGCCATGACCGTGGCCCCAGTGGCCGTGACCCCAGCCGCCGTGACCGACATGGATGCCCCAGCCCGGGCCGCCCCAGCCACCGTGGATATGTTTCCTTCTGTCTCTTGCAAAAATTCTGCGGGCGGCTCCGTCCGGTATTTGGTTTGAGCCTCAGGGCCATGGCCCGCGTTATGTGCTCAGTTTTAGCAACCCCCGACTGAATTCACCCTGAAACGCACGTTCAGATGGTGTTCATCTGGGTGAACAGAGTTTCAGGCTCCGAACAGGCAAAATGGCCGGCAAACTCCGCGCGGGACTGCGCGTGTTGCCTGCGCCGCTCCGGGCGGCTTATGGTGAGCCGCGAGAGACAGGGGCCGCGGAATTCGGGACAAGAGACTTGGGACCGGTTGAAAGACTGAAGAGGCTGGAGAAACGGGCGGCGCATTTCGAGGCGGCCGATCTGGCCGCGCGTCTGCTTGAGGGCTATGAGCCCGGCGGAACGTCAAGGCCGCGACGTGCCCGTGGCGGTGACAATGACGACGGCCGGCCTCTGACCGATCAGGAGGTCCTGGAGGTCAGCTACCTGCACGTGCTGGCGGTGGCGAGAAGCGGGGCGATCGAACCGGCGAAGCAGCTCTACGAAAGCTACGGGATCGGCGACCGCGACGATGAAGACTCGCAAAGCCTGCGCGGCCGGTTGCTGAAAGACGAGGCATTCGAGGCGGCCGCAGACGACAGGCAGCGCCTGCTCAAGAGCGCGGCCGACGAGTATGCCCGGGTCTATAAGAAGTTCGAAGGCAGCTTTCCGTCGGTCAATGCGGCGACGCTCTATCTGCTCGCCGGCGACGATGCCGCCGCGCATCGCTGGGCCGAGACGACGCTTGAAGCCTGTGCCCGCGAGCAGCCCGGCTCCGAAGTGGGCAAGTACTACCGCGAAGCCTCGATCGCCGAAGCGCTGCTGGTCAAAGGCGATGCCGAGGGGGCGCAAGCCGCGCTCGAACGCGCCGGACGGTTCGAGGCGGTGGAATATGCCGCGCGCTCGACCACGGTGCGCCAATTGACCATGATCTGCGAGGCGCGCGGCATCGATCCTGCGCTCCTGCGCCCGATCGCGGTGCCTTATGTCCTCTATTTTGCCGGACATATCATCTCGCTGCCGGACGAACCCGGACGGTTTCCGGCCGAGCAGGAGGAGCAGGTCCGTCATGAGATCGACCGGTTCCTGGATGCCGAAAAACCGAGCGTCGCCTATGGCTCTCTGGCGGCGGGCGCCGACATCATGTTCGCCGAGGCCTGCATCGAGAAAGGCATCGAGGTGCATGTGGTGCTGCCGTTCAACATCTGGAACTTCATCGCCGTGTCGGTCAGGCCGGCCGGGCGCGAATGGGTCGAACGTTTCGTGCGCTGCCTGCAAAAGGCCAGGGAGGGTGACGGCAGCGCGGTTCGGGTAAGCTATGCCACGGACGGCAAGTTCCTGTCCGACGAGAGCCTGTTCATGTATGGCGCGGAGCTTGCCATGGGGCTGGCGCTGCTGCGGGCAGACGGTCTCTCCACCGGTCTCAAGATGGCGGTGGTCTATGACGAGCAGGGCGGCAGCGGCGTCGGCACCGACGGCAGCATCACGGCATGGACCGATCTCGGGCTGCCCTACCATGTCATCGCGACCAGGGGCAGCACCGGGCCGCGCCCGGCGGGCGAACAGATGCGGCCCGAGGGCCGGCGGCGGCGCGATCCGCGGGCGATCCTGTTCGGCGACGTGGTCGGCTTCTCCAAGCTCAAGGAAGAGGATGTTCCGGACTTCCACGACAAGTTCATGAAGCGGATATCCGACACGCTCAAGACCTTCGGCGAGAACGTGCTCTATCGCAACAGCTGGGGCGATGCGATCTATGTGGTGTTCGACGATGCGGTGCAGGCCGCGCGCTTCGCGCTTTCGATCCAGGATATCATCGAAAAGATGAACTACACCCCGAAAGGCACGAACAAGACCCTGAGCCTCAGGCTGGGCGGGCATTTCGGGCCGATCTATCAGGGCCGCGACCAGTTGTGCGAGGTCGAAACCTATTACGGGTCGCATGTCACGCGGGCCGCCCGCATCGAGCCGGTGACGCCGCCGGGCAAGGTCTATGTGACCGAGCCCATGGCAGCGGCGCTGGCGCTGTCCGGCAGCGCGGAGGTCGAATGCGAATATGTCGGTCCGGTGCCGCTCGCCAAGGACTATGGCGAGATCCGCATGTACCAGCTTAAAGAGCGAAGCTAGAGCATCGTTCCTTCATATAGGATCATTTGACCGGCTGAACTGATTTGGCG
>JBPCWF010000754.1:0-5084 GCA_051009775.1 Hyphomicrobiales bacterium
GCATAGGCCTGAATGATCCAGTTCATTTTCGCACCTGTTTCAAATCATTGAATTGACGCCAATATGTGGCTTTGGCGCTTGCGCGACAAACGGCGATTTCCTACATCTAATGTAACTTTTTGTTACAGGACACCATGACCAGAAAACTGCCCTCCCTCAACGCCATGCGGGCGTTCGAAGCGGCCGCAAGGCATATGAGCTTCACCGGCGCGGCGGAGGAACTGTTCGTCACCCATGCCGCGATCAGCCGCCATATCCGCGAGCTTGAGGACTGGCTCGGGGTGCAGCTGTTCGTGCGCACCGGCCGCGGCGTCACACCGACCGAGGCCGGCCACGCCTATCGCGAGCAGCTGACGCCGGCATTCGACCGCATGGCCCGGGCGACCCAGGACATCATGCGGCCCGCCGGCGACGGACAGCTCACCGTCAGTGTCGAAGAGGCGTTCGCCTCGCGCTGGCTGGTGCCGCATATGGGCCGTTTCACAAAGGCCAACCCGGATATCGAACTGTCGATCGACCCGGAGGACGCGCTGGTGGATTTCCACGGGCGCGCGATCGATCTGGCGATCCGCTACGGCCATGGCGGCTGGCCCGATGTGGAGGCCGAACTGCTTGTCGAGGCCAGGCTCTTCCCGGTCTGCAGTCCGGACCTGGTCGACGGGAAAACCCTCACATCGCCCGCCGAACTGGCCGACTACCCTCTGCTTCACGAAGACTCCAGAAGATGGTGGGAACACTGGCTGCGCACCGAAGGCGTCGCAGATGAGGTCGGCAGCAAGGGCCCGATGTTTCAGGGCCATCTGGCGCTTGAGGCCGCTGAAGCCGGCCAGGGGTTCGCGCTTGGCGATCAGGTACTGACCGCCGAAGCCCTGGCCGAGGGCTGGCTGATCAAACCGTTTCCAGGCGTGCGCCCATATGGCGCCTATTACCTCGTGGGACCGCCGGAGAAAGACGAAAGCGACGCGGTGGAGAGATTCCGGTCCTGGATCCGTACCGAAATGGCTGAAACCGAGACCTGGTTCAATGACGCCTACGTCTCCTGACAGCTCCTGTCAGCAGCGACCGGATGGCGCTGTGGACGAAGGCGCCGACCAATTGCCCTTGCAGGGTGAATGGGCTATTCCAAAACCATGAGCGACACCCCCATCTCCAAGAAGGTGATCTCGGTTCAGGGCGCCCGCGAGCACAACCTGAAGAACATCTCTTTGGAACTGCCGCGCGACGAACTGATCGTCATCACCGGCCTGTCCGGCTCGGGCAAATCGTCGCTTGCCTTCGACACGATCTATGCCGAGGGCCAGCGGCGCTACGTGGAATCGCTCTCCGCATATGCCCGCCAGTTCCTGGAGATGATGCAGAAGCCCGATGTCGATCAGATCGACGGCCTGTCGCCGGCCATTTCCATCGAGCAGAAGACCACCTCGCGCAACCCGCGCTCGACCGTGGGCACGGTGACCGAGATCTACGACTATATGCGGCTGCTGTTCGCCCGCGTCGGCATTCCCTATTCGCCGGCAACCGGCCTGCCGATCGAGAGCCAGACCGTGTCGCAGATGGTCGATCGGGTGATGGAGCTCGAAGAGGGCACCAGGCTCTATCTGCTGGCGCCGATCGTGCGTGGCCGCAAGGGCGAGTACCGCAAGGAATTCGCCGAGCTGATGAAAAAAGGCTTCCAGCGCGTCAAGGTCGACGGCGCGTTCTACGAGCTGGAAGACGCGCCGACGCTAGACAAGAAGTTCAAGCATGACATCGACGTGGTGGTCGACCGTATCGTTGTGCGCGCAGAACTCGGCAACCGCCTGGCCGACAGCATCGAGACCGCCCTGGAACTCGCCGACGGCCTCGCCGTGGCCGAGTTCGCCGATACCACCGGCGGCGAGGATGAGCCCGAGCGGATCATCTTCTCCGCGCGCTTCGCCTGCCCGGTCTCCGGCTTCACGATCGACGAGATCGAGCCGCGTCTGTTTTCGTTCAACAACCCGTTCGGCGCCTGCCCCAAATGCGACGGGCTCGGCACGGAGCTGCGCTTCGAGGCGGACTTGGTGGTGCCCGATACCGGCATGAGCCTGGCCGGCGGCGCGGTGGCGCCCTGGGCGCGCACCGGCAACACCTCGCCTTATTACTCGCAGACCCTCGAAGCCGTGTGCAAACACTACGGCGTCGCCATGTCCACCGCCTGGGACGAACTGCCGGAAAACGTGCGCGACGTGGTCCTGTTCGGCTCCGGCGAAGACGAGATCACCTTCGTCTATGACGACGGTCTGCGCAGCTACAAGACGACCAAGCCGTTCGAAGGGGTGGTGACCAATATCGAGCGGCGCTGGCACGAAACCGATTCAAGCTGGGTGCGCGAGGAGCTGGCGCGCTATCAGTCCGATCATCCGTGCGAAGCCTGCAGCGGGTTCCGGCTCAAGTCCCAGGCGCTGGCGGTCAGGATCGACGGCCTCCATGTCGGCCTGGTGTCGCAGATGTCGATCCGCGAGGCGCGCGACTGGTTCGAAGCACTGGAAGGCAAGCTGAGCAAGAAACAGCGCGAGATCGCGGTCCGCATCCTCAAGGAAATCCGTGAGCGATTGAAGTTTCTGGTCGATGTCGGCCTCGATTATCTCACCCTGTCGCGCAAGTCGGGAACGCTATCGGGCGGTGAAAGCCAGCGCATCCGGCTGGCAAGCCAGATCGGCTCGGGCCTGACCGGCGTGCTCTACGTCCTGGACGAACCGTCGATCGGCCTGCATCAGCGCGACAATGCCCGGTTGCTCGTAACCCTCAAGCACCTGCGCGACCTGGGCAATACGGTGATCGTGGTCGAGCATGACGAGGACGCCATCCTGAGCGCCGATCATGTGGTCGATATCGGACCGGGTGCCGGCATCCATGGCGGCGAGATCGTCGCCGAAGGGCGGCCCGACCAGGTCATGCAGTCGCCGAGCAGCCTGACCGGGCAGTATCTCACCGGACTGATGCAGGTGCCGGTGCCGGCCAAGCGGCGCGACATACCCGACGAGCGCCGGCTGAAACTGATCGGCGCGCGGGCCAACAACCTCAAGGACGTGACCGCGGAAATCCCGCTCTCCACCTTCACCTGCGTCACCGGCGTCTCGGGCGGCGGCAAGTCGACCCTCCTGATCGATACGATCTACAAGGCGGCGGCGCGCAAGCTCAACAAGGCGCGCGAGCATCCGGGCGAACACGACCGCCTGGAGGGGCTGGAATATCTCGACAAGATCATCGACATCGACCAGTCGCCGATCGGTCGCACGCCGCGCTCGAACCCGGCGACCTATACCGGCGCCTTCACACCGATCCGGGAATGGTACACCGGCCTGCCCGAGGCACGCGCCCGGGGGTACACGCCGGGCCGGTTCTCGTTCAACGTCAAGGGCGGGCGCTGCGAAGCGTGCCAGGGCGACGGCGTGATCAAGATCGAGATGCACTTTTTGCCGGATGTCTATGTCACCTGCGACACCTGCAAGGGCCAGCGCTACAACCGCGAAACCCTGGAGATCAAGTTCAAGGACAAGTCGATCGCCGACGTGCTCGACATGACGGTTGCCGAGGGCAAGGAGTTCTTCAAGGCGGTGCCGGCGGTACGCGACAAGCTGGTGACGCTCGACCGGGTCGGCCTCGGCTATATCAAGATCGGCCAGCAGGCGACGACCCTGTCCGGCGGCGAGGCGCAGCGGGTCAAGCTTGCCAAGGAACTCGCCAAGCGGGCCACGGGGCGCACACTCTACATCCTGGACGAACCGACCACGGGGCTCCATTTCCACGACGTGGCCAAGCTGCTTGAAGTGCTGCACGAACTGGTCGACCAGGGCAACACGGTGGTCGTGATCGAGCATAATCTGGAAGTGATCAAGACTGCCGACTGGATCATCGATCTGGGACCGGAAGGCGGCGACGGCGGCGGCGAGATTGTGGTCGCCGGGCCACCGGAAGAGGTCGCCCGATGCAAGCGCAGCTATACCGGCGATTTTCTCAAACGCGTGCTGAAGGCACGGCGGGTCTCAACCGCGGCGGCGGAGTGACATGGCCTTTGCAGACGTCATAGGCATTCTGGCGATCGCTGTCGTCCTGCTCGTCCTCCTTCGTGTCATGTTCTGGAGAAAACGGCCCCGCAGGAAGAGCGGGAGCAGCCGGATGCCTGGCACCCGCCGGAATTGGGGCAATGGCGGCGGCCAAGACGGCGGCGACTTCGGTAGCGATGGTGGCGGCGGAGACTGATTCCGATCTCCCGGCATGGGCTGTCCGACACTTCATTGCAGTGAACAGAAACCGCCAGTTGCTTAGCCGGCCCCGGCCGAGCAGGCCGCCATCCGCCCAGGGAGACCGGCGGACGGCGGCCCCAAGCGGGGCGGTGCCCCGCGGCCTAAAGGACCATTGCCATGAGAGCGAGTGCAGTGATCGCAGACAACAGACCGATAACCGGGACTGCGACATCGGCCGTGGTGACATTGCCGCGCGTTCTGCGATGAAAGGGATCGCCTGTGATGGTGTTTTCCTTTGCCGTTGGGTTTCCTCGCCCGTCTTATCGAGATACGCATCGCGGGCGGCGCTTTCCAGAACCGCTCGCGCAGACGTGTGACGAGTTGATGCTGGCTTGACGGCTCGACGCGGACCGATTGTTCGGTTAGGTAACCCGACCGGCGATGGCGTAGACTTGGCAACCCCGACACTGGACCCGACAGAGCATGTCCGACACAACGAACGATCCCGTACATGTCATTGGCGGCGGGCTTGCCGGATCCGAAGCGGCCTGGCAGATCGCCCGCATGGGCGTGCCGGTGGTCATCCACGAGATGCGCCCGGATCGCGGCACGGATGCCCACAAGACCGACGGTCTGGCCGAACTCGTGTGCTCGAACTCGTTCCGCTCCGATGATGCCGAGACCAATGCCGTTGGGGTACTCCATGCAGAAATGCGCCTTGCCGGTTCGCTGATCCTGGCAGCGGGAGACCTTCACAAGCTGCCGGCAGGTGGCGCACTGGCCGTCGACCGGGATGGATTTTCCCAGGAAGTCACAGCCCGTATCGAAGCCCACCCCAATATCGAAGTGTCCCGGCACGAGGTCACCGGCGACCAG
>JBPCWF010000755.1:0-2739 GCA_051009775.1 Hyphomicrobiales bacterium
GGAGAAAGCCGCGTTCGCCGGGATCCGGTTTCTGTTTCCCCGGCCGAAGCCGAAGGACTACGTCCTCAATTTCTATGCCTTCGCGAAAGACGGCCGCGCCGTCGTGGTCATGCCCCTGCTCTCCTTGAAGATGCTCGAAGACCTGACCACGGCCTATGCCTGGCTTCACAGAAACGGCTACAGCCTGGGCACCATCGACCTTTATTTCGCCATGCTGCACCACCGGGCTAGGAAAGACTTTCCGGGCGGAAGGTACCCGCCTCCCCTGGAGGCGCTCGGCGTCCCTGAGACGGCGCTCAAGGACCCCAAGGTCGACGAGAACTCGCTTGCTTTCCGCAACGAGGCCTTCGCCTTCATCCTGCTGCACGAACTGGGCCACGTGCTCTACAAGCACAAGGGCTATGATGAAATCACCAAGGCCCAGGCGCGGGCGGACGAGACCCGGTCGGACCGCTTCGCGCTCGACGTGCTCGGCCGGACCGGAACCCCGCCGCTCGGCGCGGTGATGTTCTTCCAGGCCCAGTTCTACAGCCTGCCGCACCGCGGCCTGTTCGCCTCGGCCGAGGCCTGGCAGAACTACATGCACAAGGCGGCGACGCACCCCCTGACCGGCGATCGGATTGAGGCGCTTGCGCGCTATGTGAGCGGCGACCTCGCCGACAGCCGGCCGAAGGAACGTGACATCTGGCTTTTCATCGGCAAAGGGCTCAACGATATCGTCGGGAATCTCAACGATATGGATCTGCAGAAATGCATGACCCTGGTTGCCAAGAACGCGCCGATGGACATCCTGCGGCCCAGGAAAGACATCGCGCATGCGCAGATGGAGCGCATTTGCGCCGAACTGAAATGATGTGTTGGAAACTGGCAGTCCGTTTGCGGCGCCGTTCGTGCGGTTTGACGCGCGGCACTCAGTGGTCCGCAAGCAGTGAGCCGAAGCCCTGGATCTTGTCGTCAACGCCGCTCGCACGGAGCGCATGCCAGTAGATCGCGGTGTTGATGGCGATCACCGGCTTGTCGAGCCAGAACTCGGCGACGCCCGCGAGCCGCGCCGCGGCAAGGTTGGTGCCGACCTGGACGATGGCCTCGACCGACGGGTCGTCGACCTTCAGCATGGCATCGCGCAACGCGCGCTCCGAAGTGTGCGCGATCTGAACCGGGCTTGAACATTTCAGCCCCTCAAGAGCGACGACCTCAAACCCGCAATCCTCGAAATAGCGCTGCACCTGCCGGTCGGCGACCGGCATATAGGGCGTGACGACCGCAATACGGCGGACGTCCCCATAGCATTTGAGCGCATCGTTGACCGCGTCCGATCCCATCGAGACGGGGCGTCCTCCGGCCACCTCGCTCATGCGTCTTTCCAGCTCCCTGGCGCCTTCCACGCCGTCCCAGAACGTCTCGGACGACATGCCCATGACCAGCCGGTCGGGATCGCAGGTGATGACCTGCTCGATCGTGATTTCCATGGACGCGCGGATGTTCACCAGCAGCTGTTCGAAATCGGCATCGTTGCGGATAGGGTCGTCCGGAATGAAAATCCGGCCGAAATGATTGGTCACGCCTTCGGGCCGCATGTCGTCCATTTCCGGCTGCACGCTCGTGTTGGTCGAGGGCGCGATGACCGCGAGCTTTAGGCGGTAGCCTAGGGAATCGGTCATGGCTCCGTGTCCTTCCTGTTACGTCAGCCCTTGAAGCGGTCCGCGACGGCCGTGAAACTCATGAGGTCGGCGCATTTCTGACCCATGTCGAACAGGTTCGCTTCATGGGGTCCGAGCGCCCGGTCGCCGACACAATCGGTGACCACAACCGGGCGGAACCCGTGGCACATGGCGTCGATCACCGAGGCGCGGATGCAGCCCGACGTCGTGCAGCCTGCGACGAACAGCGTATCGACGCGGCGGCCGGTCAGCCATTGCGTGAGATCGGTGCCGAAGAAGGCCGAGGGATGGCGTTTTCTGACGATCAGTTCGCCCGGCTCCGGCGCAAGTTCGGGGACGACCTGCCCGATGGCGCTCTCCTCCGTAAGCCCGAGCAGGCTTGGCACCTTGGCGGAGAAGACATTGGCGTCCGAGCCATCGTCGGCAAACACGATACGCGTCGTGGCGACCGGCCACTTGTGGGCGCGGGCAAGTTCGAGAAGCGGTACGGTCGCGGCGATAGCGTCCGCAATGTTGCCGCCACCGAATACCTCCGGGTCGGCGAAGCCGTTGACGAAGTCGACAATCAGCAGCGCCGGCGCCGCCCCGACGCCGAGCGCGTTGCCGAAGCCCTGCGCCGCATAGATATCGCGCTCCGATCCCATTATTCCGCGGCCTCGGCAACGCCCGCGCCGGGCACGTCATATGTGCTCATGAGGTCGTCGACAATCGCGTCGAAATCGCCCCATGGTGTCTCGCGGAAACTATGGCCGCGCACGATGAACGACGCGCCGGCATAGAATTTCTCATATTGCTGGTGGCGGCCGGCAAACTCCGAGCCGACGAGGTCCCAGGCGAGCCGGAACAGCTTCATGCGGGCCACCGCATCCATCTGCGGCGTCTGCCAGTAGGTCTCGAAGCGCTCGCGCAACGCCTCGTCATGCATGACCGTAACATCGGCCGGCATCTGGAAAACTCCGCCCCCGCACAGTTCCCGCAGGATGTCGACGATCTGCGAGTGGTTCTCCGTACACCAGTTGAGCGCCGCGTACATCATGCGCCGGTTGAACGTGAGATAGCCTTCCGGCCAGCTTTCGGC
>JBPCWF010000756.1:0-8602 GCA_051009775.1 Hyphomicrobiales bacterium
TCCCCGATCGTCAATCTCCACTACAAGATAGAGAAAACTGCCCCGCCGCTCATGGAGACGCCCTTTATCGGCCTGACCCGAGGGCTCGCGCAATGGCTGTTCGTCCGTGACGACATTGCCTCCGTCACCATCAGCGCCGCCGACGATGTTGTCGACTTGCCCGCCGAAGAGATTGCCGGACGCGTCTGGCGCGACGTCGCCAGAGCTCTTGGCACGCCGAACGACCCGCAACCGTCCTGCCGGGTAATCAAGGAGCGGCGCGCCACCTTCCGGCAGTCGCCCGATCAGGTGGCCCTGCGTCCGGCCACGCGGACCCGCATTCCCAACCTGCTGCTTGCCGGCGACTGGACCGACACCGGGGTTCCGGCAACCATCGAGGGCGCGATCCGTTCCGGTTTTGCCGCCGCCGATGCGGCACTAGCCGGGAGCACCCGAGCGTGACCGACCGGACCGCACCGATCGGCATCGTAACCGGGCTCAAGTTCGAATCCGCCATCGTCAAACGCTGGTCCGGCGTGTTCGGGGCCAATGCCCCGCAAATCGCCTGCGCCGGCGGCCGGGCCGACAAGGCGGGAGACCTCGCCCGCGGCCTTGTCGTTGACGGCGTCCAGGCGCTGGTCAGCTTCGGCATCGCGGGCGGACTCGACCCGGGGCTCAAAGCGGGAACGCTGGTGCTGCCGCATGGGGTCAAAACGGCCGATGGCGGCGCGGTCGCCTGCGATGCGTCATGGCGCGGGCGCTTCTCAGGCAAACTGTTGTCGTCGATCGCGGTGTCGGAGGCCGATCTGGTCAGCGTGACGGAGCCGGTTATGACGCCCGATGCCAAGCGCCGCCTGGCCGAAACGTCCGGGGCCGGTGCTGTCGATGTGGAATCCGCCGCGGTAGGTACGGCCGCCGCCGAACGGGGCGTGCCCTTTCTCGTCATCCGCGCGATCGCCGATACCGCCGAACAGGCCCTCCCGGCCGCCGCACTCAAAGCGACCGGGCCTGACGGGTCGGTCAGTGCGGCCCGCGCCCTCCTCGCGATCGCCGCACGGCCGGGCCAGACCGGCGACATGCTGCGTCTCGCGCGCCAGACCGCCAGGGCGAAACGCACGCTGGCGCGGGTGGCCCATCAGGGATTGCCATGGTTTGGGTTAGTTTGACAGGCTGCGGAGATTGCCGGATCAAGTACGGCAATCACGAATTAATAGGGTTATCCGAAGAATCCGAATAATACCGGCGCCTAGAGCGGGTCTTGCGCCCTTAACGCGCGCCGCCGGCCTTGGCCGGTTTCGCGGCTTCCTTTTCGTCGTCGGTCAGGAACTCGGAGACCTGTTTCTCGAACATGTACTCCGCCGGACGCTGACCTTCGAGCGAGATCTCAGGCGCAAACGGCTTCTCCGTGTCGACGCCGCGCAAGAACACGCCGAGCGCTTTGAGGGGATGACGGACCGTGTCGGTCACCGCGGTCGGTTCATAGCCGCAATGCACCATGCAATTGGCGCATTTCTCATACTTGCCGGTGCCGTAGCTGTCCCAGTCGGTCGACGCCATCAACTCCTTGAAGCTCGGCGCGTAGCCCTCGCCGACCAGATAGCAGGGCCGCTGCCAGCCGAAGATATTGCGGGTCGGATTGCCCCAGGGCGTGCACATATATTCCTGGTTGCCGGCGAGGAAATCGAGATAGAGTGTCGACTGGTTGAACACCCATTTGCGATCCTTGCCGCGGCGGAACACATCACGGAACAGGCGCTTGGTGTCCTGGCGGCGGAGGAAATGGTCCTGCGTGGGCGCACGCTCATAGGCGTAGCCGGGCGATACGGTGATGCCTTCGACACCCAGACCGGTGACGAAGTCGAAGAACTCGGCGACTTTTTCCGGTACGGCGTTGTTGAACAGGGTGCAATTGACGGTAACGCGGAAGCCGCGCCTGACCGCCTCCTCGATCGCCTCGACCGCCTTGTCGAAAACGCCCTCCTGGTCGACCGCGTGGTCGTGTTCCTCGCGCAGGCCGTCCAGATGGATCGAAAAGGTCAGATAGGGGCTTGGCTTGAACAGGTCCATCTTCTTCTTCAGAAGAAGCGCGTTGGAGCACAGATAGACAAACTTCTTGCGCGCCACGATGCCCTCGACGATGGCATCGATCTCTTTATGAATCAGCGGTTCGCCACCGGGTATCGACACGATCGGCGCACCGCATTCGTCGACAGCATCGAGGCATTCCTCGACGCTCAGGCGACGGTCGAGGATCTGCTTGGGATAATCGATCTTGCCGCAGCCGGGACAGGCCAGATTGCACCGGAACAGGGGCTCAAGCATGAGCACCAGGGGATACTGGTCATTTCCCTTGATCCGTTGTTTCAAAATGTAAGCCCCGACGCGGAGCTGCTGTATCAACGGTACGGCCACGGTACTCGATCCCCGGTTTGTTGGGCGTCTTGGTGAGTGTCACCCGGCGGCGGGCGCAAACGCGCTCGCCGCCTGCATATCAAACAGTGACATGGACCCTTCAGCCGGTCCAGTCAAGGCCCCCTGTAATCAGGGTTAAGCCGGGCGGCGGATGAACCAGCGGATCAGGCTCGGAAGCACGATGAGAGTGGAGATGAGCGTAAAGACGAGCGACAGGGTGAGCAGCGCGCCCATGCTCGCCATGCCGCGGTGATCGGAGATGCCGAGACTGGCGAACGATCCGATCGTCGTGAGCGCGCTCAGCAGAACCGCGCGCGGCGTGTTGGTGGCCATGATTTCCGCTCCGACTTCCGGCATGCGGGCGCGCATGACCAGATGCACACCGCCCGCAACGCCCAGCCCGATCAGCAGCGGCAGGACGATCACGTTTGCGAAGTTGAAGGGGATTTCGAGCCAGACCGTGGCCGACAGGGTGAGCGTGCCGGCAAGCAGAATGGGGACGGCCACGAGCGCCACGTCGGTGATGCGCCTGAGCGTCAGCAAGAGCACGATCAGGATCAGCGCTCCCGCGAAGCCGGTCGCTCGCAGCATCGCATCGACCACGACATCGGCGGCGCCGGGGATCTCGATCGCGCTGCCGGTGGCCTGCGGCGCCACACGCAGCACAGCGTCGGCGAACGCGCGCATGACCTTCTGGTCTGAAATGTTGCGCGCCGGAAGCACCTCCAGCCGCAAGCGGCCGTCCTGGCCGATATAGCGGTCCCGGATCGCCGCCGGCAGGGTCGCTATCGTGACTTCCTCCGCGGTGACCGCACGCTTGATCCGGTCGATCGCACGGGGCAGCCCGCGGAACAGGGCGAGTTCGAGCTCCCGGTTGCTCACGGCCTGCGCCCCGAACGCGACATCGTAGCGGCCGACCGCCGCACCGAGCCGTCCGGCCGCCTGGGCGAATGCAGGCTCCGGCAGGCCCGCAAGGCCGGTCAGGGTCGTCTGAATGGTCTTGATCGCCTGGAGACGCGCCTCATCGCCGACATCCGCGTTCGCCGGGCTCTCGGGCACCTGTTTCATGGCATTGCGCAATGCCTGGACGACGGGCAGCTTGCGCTCCTGGGCCTCGGGCACGAAGCTGAAAATGGTCAGAACGCTGTCGACCTCGGGCAGCGCCGTCAGCCTGGCAACAAGGTCCCTGCCCTCGTTCTCATCCTTTGTCAGGACCTGAACTGAATATGGCGACGAGGTGCTTGTCTCGAACAGTTCGAGAAATGTCTGTACCGATTGCGTGGTCTGGTCCTTGAGGCCAATCGGATCGCCGTCGAACCTGACCTGAGGCATAAAGAAGGCTCCCGCCCCCGCTACGCCCAGGGTCACGATCGTCGCGATCAGACGCCAGTCGCCAAGGGGGCGCCGGGGTCTGTTCCGTTTGCGCCGGGCGGGCACTGTGGGCTGCAGCGGCATGAGCGTCAGCAGGGCCGGCATGACCGTCATGGACGTGACGAACGCAATCACCATGCCGGCGGCCGAAATGATGCCGAGCTGGGCCATGCCGACGAAGGAGGTCGGGGTGAACGCCAGAAAACCGAGCGCGGCCGCGCCGGCACAAACGCCGAGCGCACCGCCCACGCCCGATGCCGTGTTGGCAAGCGCGACAGTGAGCGGACGGCCTTTCCGCGTCTCCTCCTCGTAGCGCAGGGCGAAGTGGATGGCGAAGTCGATGCCGAGCCCGACGAACAGGACGGCGAAGGCAACGGAGATCAGGTTGAGATAGCCGACCGCCAGGGTCGCGAAACCGGCGGTCCAGATCAGGCCGATGACCAGGGTCAGCAGCGAGGCGGTGACCAGGCGCCAGGAGCGCACGCCGAAGGCGAGCACGATACTGACCAGAACGAGCGAGATGATGCCAGCCAGCGCCGCGCTGTCGGACACCGAGCGCAGTTCCTCCGCATTCAGGGCGATGTCGCCGGTGAACCTGACGCGCGCGGCGCCGTCGAACCGGACTTCCGGATCCTTGGCGAGCTTGCGCGCCTCCGCCATCGCCTTCTCCGCGGGCTCCAGGCTGGAGAAGTCCAGCACCGGCTTGAGAATGATGAACCTGCGATTTCCCTGCCGGTCCTGGCCGCCGGTGCCGAGAAAGTCATTCCAGCGGAACTCTGCCGCGACGCCCCCGGCATGGGCGTCGACAACCCGCGTCAGCTCGTCCAGGAACGGAGCGAAGCCCGCGAGCTGGCGTCCCTGCTGCGCCGAGTAGCCGAGGACCTGCAGAAACTGGGCGAGACCGCGCAGCGACGGGTCGCCGGCAAGCTGCGCCAGCAGCGGAATGCCGGATTGCAGCCGGCCGGCGACTTGCTGGATCTCCTGCTCGCTGAGATAGAGCAGACCGTTGGTCTCGAAGAACGGGTCGACGCCCGGCGCATAAACGCTGGAGAACAGGTCGGGCCGGCCGGCGAAGGACATGGCCAGCGAGCGGGCCGCCTCCGTGGCGGTCTCCGCATCGTCCGCATCGACCACGGCGATCAGGGTGCCGACGACCTGGGGAAAGGTGTTCTCGAAGTCCGTGAAGCGTTCGCGGAAGGCAAGATCCGGATCGATCATGTCTTCCGTATCGGTATTGACCGTCAGAAACAGCACGGTCACGGCCAGGCTGAGCACCGTGATGACGGCGGCAAAGGCAATGACGCCGCCGGCATTGTCGACGCATCCGGTCACGCACCGGACAAGGGCACGCGTCAGCAAGCCCGAGAGCCTGGACCTCTTCGCCATGGGAACAGCTGAACCAATTCTGTCGTTGGAGTGGGCCACCGGGCTCGCCTACCGCAACCTGTACTGACCGACAAGTTAAACCATCGTCGCCACCGTTTGGTTAACAACGAACTAACCATGTTCGGGCGGCGGGCGTCACGCCGCCGTCGCGCTCACGAAACCGCATTCCTGGCGACGCGGAAGATCACGTCCCAAGCCGGTCCCGGGAATTTGTGAATCCGGTCCATGACATCGCGGAACGCGCCGAGGAACCAGGCAATGTCGTCGTCGCTGATGATCAGGGGCGGTGTCAGTTTGATCGTGGTCATCTGATTGCCCGCCACCTGGGTCAGCACGTGGTGATCTTCCAGCATGGGCATGGTGATGGCCTGGCAGAACAGATCTTTGCTGAGCGCGTTGGCGGTTTTCCATGCGGTCTTGAGCTTGAGCGAGCGCGGCGCGGCGAATTCGATCCCGATCATCAGGCCTCGTCCGCGCACATCGTGGATGAACTCGAATTCGTCCTTCATGGCCGTGAGTGCACGAACCAGCGCATCGCCCCTGGCGCCGGCCTGCGCCACCAGATCCTCGTCGTCCATCACCGCAAGCGTGGCAAGACCCGCGACCATGGCGAGGCTGCCCTGGCCGAAAGTGGAGGAATGCACGACCGCCCGGTCGAGCGAGGAATAAGTCTTGTCGTGGATCTCCTTGCGCAGGAGCACGGCGCCGACCGGGACATAGCCGCCGGACAGCGACTTCGACAAAACCACCATATCGGGTTCGGCGCCGGGGTCATGCTGGACGGCAAGGAAACGGCCGGTCCGGCCCATGCCGCACTGGACCTCGTCAACGATCAGCAAGGTGCCGTATTTGCGGCAAAGCCGGGTCGCCCCGGCCAGATAGCCGTCATCCGCGATGGCGACCCCCTTGCCCTGCACGGGCTCGACGATCACCGCCGCGACGTCGCCACCGGACAGTGCGCCCTCCAGCGCCTCCAGGTCGTTGAACGGCACCCGGTGACAGTCGGGCAGAAGCGGCCCGAAGCCCTCGCGGAAGGCTTCGACGCCGTTCAGAGCCAGCGCGCCGTATGTCAGACCGTGAAACGCGCTCGAAGCGAACACGATGCCGGTCCGGCCGGTCGCCCGGCGGGCGAATTTCAGTGCGCTCTCCACTCCCTCCGCGCCGGCGCTGGTGAAGTAGACCCGCTCCAGCCCGTAGCCGACGCGGCGCTTGAGTTCCTCGGCCAGCAGGCCCGACAGGAGCGGCGCCTCCATCTGGACCAGGCTCGGATAGTCGAGCGCCATGAAGTCGTTCAGCGCGCGCCGCACCGCCGGATGGTTGCGGCCGATGTTGAAGACGCTGTATCCGGCCAGGGTGTCGAGATACTTTGCGCCGCCCTGGTCCCACAGATAGGCGCCTTCGGCCCGCACATAGCAGCGATCGAAACCGATGATCCCGAGGGCTCTGGAAAAGCGCGGATTGATGTGCTCCGCGTGCAGCTGGTAATTGCGGCCGGCCTGTTCGGAGAGAACGGATTTGATGTCGAAGGCCATCCGAATTCCTGCTTGAGGGGCACGGGCACCGGCCGCGCCGGGCGGCACGTTCAACGGTGCTCGCCGCTTCTCCCACCGCACTGCAATAAAGCCATTCACAGGGCATTGTAAAGGGCTCGTCCCGCCGCAGAGGCCCGGCCAATGCCGGTTCAGCGGAAATGTCGCACGGACGTGCGCCGATGAAGCGGGAATCAAGGAAAAATTCACCAATTCACCCGACACTTCGATCTATGTCCGAACGCCACGTTCGGACGCGGTTGTGTGGGGTGAGTCCAGGTCAATGGCATTGAACATCGCCAGTCTCGGGGAAAAAGCCCGACAAGCTGTTCCAATAGATCGTTTTCTTCAGAATGTCGGCGTGCTCGCGCGCGCCGATGCAGAACCGACCGAACCGGCCGAACCGGCCAAGGCGGACACCGCGGCGGTTGCGGATGAGTTTGCCACGGAAGACCTGGCCGGAGATGCGATCCCGGCGCCGGTTGACGGAGAACCGAGAAAACGCGGGTTCAGAAGCAAACGCTGCGGCTCCAATGACGACGCGTCCTTAGGCGACCGGTTGTGCGCCTGGTGGCATGGCGACGACATCACCGCCTATTTCGAACCGACGCCTGTCGCGCAGGACGAAAACGGCCCGCTGGTCGATGCCGAACCGTGGGGTCCGCGGCGCACCAAACTGTCGAAACTGCTGTGGGGCGAGAGCTTTCTGGAGCCAGGCGGCGCAACAAGTGCGCGCCGGCTGTTCGCGCAGATCATGCCGAGTTCGAAGCAATCGGTGCTCGACCTGACAGCCGGGCTGGGCGGCACCGCCCTGACGCTGGCAAAAGACCTCAACCTGTGGATGGACGCGATGGAGCCGGACCCGTTTCTGGCCGGTGAAGCCTCCGAGATCGCCGAGCTCTACGGGCTCGACGAACAGGTCCCGGTCGTCCAGCTCGATCTTGGAAAGGTCGAGATCGAGGAAGACAGGTACAACCTGATCTATTCGCGCGAGCGGCTGTTCTCGATTGCCGAGAAGATCCAGCTCCTGCAGGCGGCCGCCAAGGGGCTGAAGGAAGGCGGCCAGCTCATGCTGACCGACCTGATGGTGCCGAAGTCCGACAACATGGACTCCGACGCCTTCCAGTCCTGGGTGCGCGCCGAGCCGCAATGGCACGAGCCCTGGACCCTGTCGCTCTATACCAAGACGCTGGAGGACCTCGGGCTCAAAGTGGCGTCGCGGCAGAACCTGACGAAACACTACCTGAACGACGCCAGCGCGGGCTGGCAGCGCATGAGCCGGATCCTCGAACGCGAGGATTTCGACAGCACTCTCGCCGATCAGCTGCTGAGCGAAGGCGATATCTGGATGGCCCGCACGCGGGCACTCGAGGCCGGCGATCTGAGCTATTGCCGCATTGTCGCCTGGCGCGGCCGCTAGAGCATCGTTCCTTCATATGGGATCATTTGACCGGGTTTTCGCGTCTGCTGGCGCGGCAAGGTCCCCGCCGTGGTCCGGGCGACCCCACGTAGTCCTTAACGACGTCCAGCGGGCGCGCAACGCCGGCCTGCGGTGGGCCAAATCAGCTCATCGGCGTCGTTGCAAAGCTTGCCCGATGCCCCACATCGCGCCGCGCTTTGCGCCTAGCCGGATGAACTGTTTTGGCTCCATCAAATGATTCCATATGAAGGAACGATGCTCTAGGGAGATTGTCGCACAGTGCCGGGTGGTTCGTGCGATCTTGGCCATTGAGACCGGCTGGCCGCCGCACTCCCAGAGGAAGTAAGGCTCCGGCATCACCGTCTCTTCGAGCTGCTTGCGCTCCGGTTTGGGATCGAGCGGCACGGCCTCATCGATGAACGCGAGGACCCATCCGGCAACGCGTTCGGCATCGCGCGGTGCGATCGACCGAAAGCGTCCCTCGGCCGACGTGTTTCCTGGCGGT
>JBPCWF010000757.1:0-4291 GCA_051009775.1 Hyphomicrobiales bacterium
GTGATGCTGGTCTGGGGACCGCATACCGCAGTTGCAGATACCTTTGTCATCGGCACGGGCGAGAAGGTCGAAGGCAAGATCGTTCAGGCGAGAAGCAATGTAGTCGTCATACAACTTGTCGACGGCAACTTGAAGCTGGCCTACATGTCTGAAATTCGTCAGGTCCGACTTTCCACCGATGCGGCCCATCGCATCGAAGGGAAGCTGCTTCATTGGTCGGACGGCATAGCCGTGGTATCGACGGGCGAGCAGATCTTTCGCGTTCGCGATGGAAAAATCCTGGAAACGTTGGGGGCGAATGGCACGTCCGACGATTTGGAACAGCCTTCGTCGTTAACGGACACCGACCAGCAGGATGTTCAATCACCCACAACGATTGGGTCAACCGGCACAACTGCGGTCGATCAATCCAACGCGGCTCAGGCCACGCCGCAACTGGTGACCGAAGATCCCGATTCCTTGCCGGGAACAGCAGCCGCCCCAATCAGTCCCAAGGACGGTTTTCTGAAGTTTCTCAAGGAGCAGGCGGGCACGGAGCGCGCCGAGTGAGTCACCCGGCGCATCCAAGCCGGCGGGAGATCGGGGCCCCAATAACCAATCTAGTTACAAGCGGGAGGGTAAAATGAAGGTTCTTTCAGGTCTTGCAATTGTGTTCTTGCTGTTCGGCAGTCCAGTATCCGCGCTTGCGCAATCGAGCGAAGTGATCGGGCTGACAGCCGGCTCGGAAACAGGGACCTACATTAAGATTGCGCGCGACATTGCGAAGATCGCCAACGACTCCGGCACGATGAAAATCAAAGTCTCGCCGGGCGGTTCGGTTCGAAATATCGACCGCATCCGTAAAGAGCGCGACTATCAATTCGCGATCGTTCAATACGATGCGCTCGTGTACAAGGCCCTGGTTTCTCCATCGGTCCGGAAGCTTACGCGGGTGGTGTTCCCTCTCTATCTCGAGGAAATACATATCCTGGCCCGCAAGGACGCGGGTATCGACAGCTTAAAGGATTTAGCCGGCAAGCGGGTGAACATCGGACGGGAAGACACAGGTCCGTTCATCACCGGCTCCATTATCAAGGCACTGGAAGAGCTCACCTGGCAGGACTCCTACCTGCTGCCCCAGGACGCACTCTTGGCTCTGCTCGAGAACAGAATAGATGCGATGATCTACACGGTCGGTCAGCCGTGGGGCCTCGCACTGAAGATGGACGCAAGCCACGCGACGGACATCAAGCTGCTCTCGTATGAGAGCGAAGAGCTGGAACCCTATTTTCCGAAGAGCAAGATCCCTGCGAATACCTACTCATGGCAAAAGGAAGATGTCACGTTGCATGCGACTACGGCAATTCTCGTGACATACAACTACGGTCCTGATTCGAATAATCCACGTTTCACACATTACCATAAGATGATCTATGAGCTTGTCGGGTTGGTCACGAAGAACCTTTCGACCCTGCGCGCCCAGGCCCATCCGAAATGGCGCGAGATAGATCCCTTAAATCTGTCCAAAGTCAATTGGCCGGCACATGTCCAGGCTGAAAAGGCCGTCAAGGATTCGAAGCTCGTTGTAAGCCGGCCTGTTATTTCAAAGAACGACATCTGCAAGATGTTCGGGACGTGCTGAGGCATGTCATGAAGTGATCCCTGCAACGCGCTGATCGTCAAGCCGCGCTAGCCCGCATCGCGCCGCGCAGCTTTCCTACCCTGTCAGCGCCAGGGCGCCGCGCAGACCATGGAGGCGGTGAGAACTACGGGCTAGCCGGGACGGTACCGGAACGGTGCTCTAGTTGCCCTCCGCGAGCGCCCTCAGCCGTTCGGGCTCTTGCAGCTCGATGCGCCCACGCGCCATGGCGACCCATCCGCGCCGCTCAAGCTCCTTGAGCAGGCGGCCGACGGCTTCGCGAGCACTGCCCAACTCGACCGCGATCTCCTGGTGCGTTGCGGATACCGCGCCGTCGGGCCCCGCCCGGTCCAGAAGGCGCTGCGCCAGGCGTTTGTCGAGCCGCTCGAAGGCAACCTCCTCGACAACGTGCATCAAATCGGAAATACGGTGGGAGTAATCGGAAAAGACCAGACGGCGGAACCCCGGCGACCGCGCGATCGCGTCCTCGAAGGCCGTCTTCGGTATTGCGATCGCCTCTACTTCGGTCTCCGCCGTGCCCTCCGCCGCATAGTCCTCGTCCGACAAAAGGCATGCGGTCGTCATGATGCAGGTCTCTCCGCCGGTGACCCGGTAGAGCACGATTTCACGGCCCCCCGGCGACACCTGCTGGACGCGCACCGTTCCCTCGATGATCAGGAGGAAGCTTTCAGCGGCAACACCGGGCGCGAACACGGTCGTCCCGGCAGGCAGGGTGATCTCGGCGGCGCGTTCCGTCAGCAGGCGCCGGTCGTCCTGCGGCAGGGCCGCCAGGTCGGGAAAACGGTCGATCCAAGTCTCGGTCATCGGCGTCCTCCATTACCGGCACGCCCGGGATCACGGATACGTGACTAAGTCACATACACACCTTCGGCGCAAGCCCAAGCTGGCACAACGTCAACCCCGCAAAACGTTGTGAGAAGCACATGTCCACCAATATCAGTCCTGTTGATCGGGTCCTGCGCATTATCGCCGGACTTGTTCTGATTTCCCTGGTCTTTTGGGGGCCGCAAACCTCCTGGGGCCTGATCGGCATCATCCCGCTGGCAACCGCCTTGATAGGTTTTTGTCCGGCATATCGCCTGCTCGGCATCTGCACCTTGAAAAACGCATAGGAAACGACTGCACCGGGAGAGGCTATCATGAAACCGAACATCGAGACCTTTTTCGACGAGGCAACCTACACGGCCACGCACGTCGTCTGGGACCCGCAAACCCATCACGCCGCGATCGTCGATTCCGTCAAGGACTTCGACCCGAAATCCGGCCGCACCTCGACGGCATCGGCCGACATGGTGATCGCCTATGTCGCGGAACACGGCCTGACGGTTGAGTGGATCCTCGAAACCCATGTCCATGCCGACCACCTGACCGCCGCGCCCTATCTGAAGCAGAAGACCGGCGGCAGGACCGGGATCGGATCGCGTATCGAAGCCGTTCAGGGCGCCTTCAAACCGGTGTTCAACGCCGAGGAGGAGTTCGCGACGGACGGGCGCCAGTTCGACCACCTGTTCCAGGACGGCGAAGTCTTCCACATCGGCGAACTGGAAGCCAAGGTCATCCACACGCCCGGCCACACACCGGCCTGCGTCACCTACATTGTCGGCGACACGGCTTTTGTCGGCGACACGCTGTTCATGCCGGATTTCGGTACCGCACGTTGCGATTTCCCCGGCGGCGACGCCGCAGAGCTCTATCGCTCGGTGCAGAAGATCCTCTCGCTGCCGCCCGAAACCCGGCTGTTCATGTGCCACGACTACGCGCCCGGCGGACGCGAATACCGCTGGGAGACCAGTGTGGCCGAGGAGCGGGCGGGCAACGTCCATGTCCGCGACGGCGTGACTGAAGGCGACTTCGTCAAGATGCGCACTGAACGCGACAAGCAGCTCGACATGCCGGTTCTGATCCTGCCCTCCGTGCAGGTCAACATGCGCGCCGGTGAACTGCCGCCCGCCGAGGACAACGGCACCCACTATCTGAAACTCCCGATCGACCTGCTCTGAAGCCGTCGAGAGGGGAGGGGGAGGAAAGGAAACGACCCATGGACATTAACAAGGTCGACAGCGACATCAGTGTCGCACCGCAAATCACGGCGGACGACTTCCGCGAGATCGCCAAAGCCGGCTTCAAGACCATCATCTGCAACCGACCCGACGGAGAGGGCAACGACCAGCCCCTGTTCCACGAGATCGAGGAGGCGGCGAACAAGGCGGGCCTTGCGTCGCACTACCTGCCGGTCGAAAGCGGCAAGGTCGGCGACGAAGACGCGCAGGCCTTCGGCCAGCTCATGGAGGCCGCGCCGAAACCGGTTCTGGCCTATTGCCGCACCGGCACGCGGTCGATCACGCTGTGGTCGCTGAGCCGTGCCGGCAAGATGGAACTGCCGGAGATCCTGGAGAGGGCGAAAGGCGCGGGCTATGACATGCACGGCGTGGTGCGCCGCATCGCCAACAACGGCAAGACCCCGTCCGATGCCGTAGACGGCAAGTTCGATGTCGTCATTGTCGGCGCCGGGTCCGCCGGCATCTCCGTTGCGGCCTCTATCCTGGCGCGGGCGCCGGATATGAGCATCGCGGTCATCGACCCGGCCGACATCCATTATTACCAGCCGGGCTGGACGCTGGTCGGCGGCGGCGTATTCGAGGCGAATGACAC
>JBPCWF010000758.1:0-3383 GCA_051009775.1 Hyphomicrobiales bacterium
CCAGATCGACCAGCTGTTCGATGCTCGATTCCGGATCGCGCTTGGTGCGGGTCACCTTGCGCGCCTCGATCAGATGGCCGTCCTTGCCGGAAAGGCCGACCGCCCGGCCGCCGGCCTGGTGGATCGCTGCAACCACCTGCTTGTTGATCGAACCGGCGAGTACCATCTCGACCACCTCGACGGTCGCCTTGTCGGTGATCCGAAGCCCGTCTTCGAAGGAGCTCTGTATCCCGAGACGCTCGAGCATGGAGCCGATCTGCGGGCCGCCGCCATGGACCACGATCGGGTTGATGCCGGTCTGTTTGAGCTGGACGATGTCGCGCGCGAACTTGGCGGCGAGGTCGGCGTCGCCCATGGCGTGGCCGCCATATTTGACCACCACCGTGCGCCCGTCATAGCGCTGCATGAACGGCAGCGCCTCCGACAGGATCCGTGCCTTGTCGTGCAGCGAAATCGCCTTGATGTCCGTGGCTTTGTCGCCCATGTCCACAGGCCCTGATGCCGGTTTGGTGCTGGCGAGCCTTATAGCGAAAGCTTCACCCCGCCGCCAGCGCGGAGATTTCCGCGCGCAGCATGTCGATCCCGGCGAGCTTGACCGAAGAGGTCACATGAAGCACCGGATGGGCCGCCGGATGCTTGGCGAGCGCCTTGGCGGTCTGGGCGATGACCCGGTCAAGCTGGTCGGGCTTCGGCTTGTCGCACTTGGTCAGCACCACCTGGAACGACACCGCCGCCTCGTCCATCAACTCCATGATCTCGATGTCCGTGGGCTTCAGCCCGTGGCGCGCGTCGATCAGCAGGAACAGCCGGCGCAGGCTGGCCCGCCCGCGCAGGTAGTCGCGGATCAGCTGCGTCCAGGCCTCGACCCGGCGGCGCTCCACCTTGGCGTAGCCGTAGCCCGGCATGTCGACCAGATAGTAGTCGTCACCGAGGGTGAAATAGTTGATTTCCTGGGTCCGACCCGGCGTGTTGGAGGTCCGGGCGAGGGCTTTGCGGCCGGTCAGCGTGTTGAGCAGGCTCGATTTGCCGACATTCGAGCGCCCGGCGAAGGCGACCTCGATCCGGCTGGCGTCCGGCAACCCGTCGAGCGCGACCACGCCGCGCAGGAACGTGCTCTCGCGGGCGAACAGCAGGCGGCCCGCCTCGATCTCATCGGCGTCGAACTCGGCAATCTGGGCCGCGGACGTGGACATGACGATCAGCGAGGCGCCGACACCGCCTGAACCGGCAGGCTCAGGTCTCGCTCTCTTTCTTCTTGGTGCTGAGGAATGAGAAGGCTTTCTTCAGGTTGTCCAGCAGCTCCACCTTCACGCCCTGGCGCCGCATGATGACATATTGCTGAATGATCGACAGGAAGTTGTTCCACGCCCAGTAGATGATCAGGCCGGCCGGGAATGTGGCGAGCAGGAAGGTGAAGAACAGCGGCATCCAGTTGAAGATCATCGCCTGGGTCGGGTCGGGCGGCGGCGGGTTGAGCCGCATCTGGACGAACATGGTGATGCCCATCAGGATCGGCCAGACACCGATCATCAGGAAGCTCGGCGGTGCCCAGGGGATCAGGCCGAACAGGTTGAACAGCGACGTCGGGTCGGGCGCGGACAGGTCCTGGATCCAGCCGTAGAACGGCGCGTGGCGCATTTCGATGGTGACGAACAGAACCTTGTAGAGCGCGAAGAACACCGGGATCTGGATCACGATCGGCAGGCAGCCGGACATGGGGGAGACTTTTTCTTTCTTGTAAAGATCCATCATCTCCTGCTGCTGCTTCATCTTGTCGTCCGCGTAGCGCTCGCGGATCTTTACGACCTCCGGCTGCAACAGCTTCATCTTGCTCATCGACACGTAGGACTTGTTGGCGAGCGGGAAGAAGATGAGCTTGATGACGACGGTGACGAGCAGGATCGCGATGCCGAAATTGCTGACCAGCTGGTAGAAGAAGTCGAGCAGGAGGAACAGCGGCTTGGTGATGAAGTAGAACCAGCCCCAGTCGATCAGCAGCTCGAAATTGTTGATGCCGTACCGATCCTGGTAGTCATCGACGATGGAAACGATTTTGGCGCCGGCGAAGAGATGGGAGGTCACCGCCGCCTTTCCGCCCGCCGGTATCACCGTTCCGCCATCATGCAGATAGTCGGTCTGGTACCGGTCGCGGCCGTCGCGCGGGCTGTTGCTGAACCTGGCGGTGATCTGTTCTTTCGGATCGGGGATCAGCGTCACCGCCCAGTACTTGTCGGTGATGCCGAGCCAGCCGGTGGTTGCCTCGAGAGTCTGTTTTTTGACGTCGTCCTGAAGATCGTCATAGTCGATCTCCTTGAGCCCGTTTTCGCCGAGATAGCCGACAAGCCCCTCATGCAGGACGAAAAAGCCGAGCACGGAGGGCGTGCCGTGGCGCGACACAAGGCCGTAGGAGTGCAGGGTGAACGCCTCGCCAGTGCTGTTCTCAACTTGATCGTCGATCGAGAACATGTACTCGTCGTCGACGCTTACCGTTCGCTTGAAGATCAGCCCGGCGCCGTTGTCATAGGTGAGCGTCACTGGGTTTGACGCGGTCAGTACGGCATCTTCCGGCGCGGTCCAGACCGTTTCGCCTTGGGGAACAGGAGCCTTGGCGCCTTTGCCCGGTACCCAGCCGAACTCCGCATAATAGGCGTTGCGGGTCCCGGACGGCGAGAGCAGCGTGATCAGCGGGCTCGAGCGGTCGACGGTCTCGTGATAGCCCTTGAGGGACAGGTCATCGATGCGCGCGCCGGCCAGGTTGATCGACCCCGTGAGCTTTTCCGTATCGATCTTGATCCGCTTCTGCGCGGTCACCACCTTGTCGCGGTCCGCTTGAGGGGTCTCGATGCCGGGCGCCGTCGGGATGGTGCTCTCGTCTCCGCCCGCCTGCGGCGTCGGAATGGTGCTGTCCTGGGTCTGCTGGGTCTGGGTTTGCTGCTGCTTGGCCTCCTGCTTTGCCCGCTCCTGGTCCATCGTCGGAATGCCGACGAAGATCTGCCACAGGATGAGCACGAGGGCGGAGAGCGCAATCGCCAGCATGAATTCGCGGTTTTCGCGGCCCGTCATGTCACTTCACCTTGAAATGGTCATCGCCAAAGCCCGGGCGTCCGCCCGGGTCACCCCTTTGCACCGTCGCCCGACCGCTGAGACGTGCGGTCCTTCCGCGCCCCCGCCTTGTGCACCTTACGGAGCGCCATGGCAAGATCGTCCTTGAGGCGCCCGAAGTCGCGCTCCGGCGTGCCCTGCCGCCCAATAAGCACATAGTCGTACCCGTCCTGCGCACGGCCCGGCATGACCAGGCGCGCCACCTCGCGCAACCGGTGTTTGACCCGGTTGCGCCGTACCGCGTTGCCGATCCGCTTGGTGACGGTAAAGCCGACCCGGGG
>JBPCWF010000759.1:0-3017 GCA_051009775.1 Hyphomicrobiales bacterium
GTCGCTCCCGCGAAAGCGGGAGCCTACTGGCCGATCGGCATATCCAGGCAGCCGCCATTGGATTCCCGCTTTCGCGGGAATGACGATGAATGCGGGTTCTTGATTTGGAAGCCGTGCTCCGAAAAGACAGTCTGCGACGCTGAACGAACAAGCAGCGTTTGCCGGTCCGGGCTACTTCTTGCGGAACGAATCCAGGCTGACGACCTTTTCGGCCGGGTCCTGGCCGTCTTCCGCGTCGGCATCCGCGGCGGCACCGTCGGTCGGGTCGCCGATCGCCTGGGCCGGCAGGGCGGCATCGTCTGCGTCTTCCGGTCCGACATTCTCGTTGGCTTCGCCGATCTCGAACTGAAGCCCGAACTGCACGCTCGGGTCGAAGAAGCCCTTGATGGCCTCGAACGGGACGGTGAGCTTTTCGGGAATGTTGTCGAAACTGAGCTCGACCTGGAAGCGCTCTTCGCCGACCTCCAGCCCCCAATACTGGTGCTGCAGGACGATGGTCATTTCCTGTGGATATTGTTTGTGCAGGCGCTCGGAGATGCGGACGCCGGGCGCGGTCGTGTCGAACGCGATGTAGAAATGATGCTCGCCGGGAGACCTGTCTTCTCGACTCGTTTCAAGGCAAACCGCACGACGCCGCGAAGGGCGTCCTGGGCCAACAAGTCGTACCGCATCTGATCTTCGGCCATGGCGTGTTCCGGCTCTTACTCGCTCTGCCTGTTTCCTGCCCGGTCGCGGATCTTGCACGAAAACCCCTAACCCCTGGGCGCCTCGCGAAAAGGCGATGAGGGCTTCTGTTGCCAGGTGCCCTCTGACCCCGCCTAGACCAGCTGATGGCCTAGGGCTTAATTTTTGGCAGTCACACTGCGTTAAGCAGCGAGACGAGCCTCAGCATAGTTGTCGTTTGCAACTACTATGGTGGCCCGATAACGGTGGTACCATACCGAGCGAAAGCTCGCCCTTTACACCCTCGTCGATCCTATTTCACCCCCATGAAATGCCACTTCCCACAAGAAGTGGGATTTGGTGGAGGTGCCGGGTACCGCCCCCGGGTCCGAATGGTTTATTCCGACGGCCTTTTATCGCTATATCCGGTCAGATGACCGGCAACTCCAATATAAGCGCGATTGGAGCTTAAGAAAAGGTTAGGGCTGAATTTGGGCGTTGCCCCACATGTGTCCGAAATCGGCTGGAATTGTCCCATCTGTGACGCCGATGTGTGCGCCCAGATGGAAACCAGGTGGAAATCGCCACTAAGCCGCGATCTTTGGCTATGGCCGTCCTGTCCGAATCTGATAGAGTCGGCGTGGTAGCAATGCGTAGATTTGCAATTCAAACGTGTTGAAATAACTGCCGGCTTCTGCTGACTCTATGACCCTGATCTCCATCGTAACCGGTCCGCCGCGGTTCCATGGCGAAACGCCGTGGCGCTGGTGGACCGCCGGACTGGCGACGCTCGGCGTCATGGTGCTGTTCGTTTTGTGCCTGGCGGCATTTATCGGCGCCGGCCTGTTCATGCTGCTCGGCCAGTCGTCCTTCGGCATCTCCGACTTCGACAAGTTCCTCCAGAGCCTCTCCGTCCTTCAGTGGGCGGTTGTCCTGAGCATCGCCGGCGTGATGGCGCAAGGGCTGGGCGTCATGGTGGTCTGGCAATTGTCCAGCGCGGGCGGGGCGAGGCAGGTTTTGTCGCTGGCGGCCGCACCGTTCGGCCTGTTTGGCCACGTCGTGATCGCGCTGTCCGTGGTGCTTCTGCTCGGCGCCTTCGCAGCGGGCCTGACGGCAGCGTTTCCCTATACTGGCTCGGTGCAGCCGATCCAGGATTTCATCAAGTCGGACGACTGGTGGATCGCGATCATGCCGATCGCGGTCGGCGCGCCATTGTTCGAGGAGGTTCTGTTTCGCGGCTTCCTGTTCACGGCGATCGTACAGTCCAGGCTGGGCGCGGTCGGTGCGATCCTCATCACCACGGTCATCTGGGCGTTGTTTCACACCGGATACGTGTGGCAGGAGATGGTGATCGTCGGAACCTTCGGATTTGTTCTCGGTTGGCTGGTGTGGCAAGTTGGCAGCATCTGGCCCGGCGTTCTGTGCCACGCCGCGTGGAATTTCGGTGTCTTGATCGCCGCGCGGTGGGTGGTGTGAAGCCGTTGGCGGCGAACCGGCGATTTCGGACTTCTTGGGGATTGGGCGGATGCATCAATATCTCGATCTGATGCGGCGTGTGCGCGAGGAAGGCACGCGCAAGGACGACCGGACGGGAACGGGAACGCTGAGCGTGTTCGGCCACCAGATGCGGTTCGACCTGTCCCAGGGCTTCCCGCTGGTGACGACCAAGCGCCTGCACGTCAAGTCGATCATCTACGAGCTTCTGTGGTTCCTCAAGGGCGACACCAACATCAAGTATCTCAATGAGCATGGCGTGCGCATCTGGGACGAGTGGGCGGACGAGAACGGCGATCTCGGCCCGGTCTACGGCCAGCAATGGCGCTCGTGGCCGGCGCTCGACGGTATCGCCATCGATCAGATCGCCCAGGTGACCGAAGCCCTGCAGCGCAATCCCAATTCGCGGCGCCATATCGTCAGCGCCTGGAACCCGGCCGATGTCGACGATATGGCGCTGCCGCCGTGCCACTGCCTGTTCCAGTTCCATGTCGCCGACGGCCGGCTGTCCTGCCAGCTCTACCAGCGCAGCGCCGACATCTTCCTCGGCGTGCCCTTCAACATCGCCTCCTATGCGCTCCTGACCCACATGATGGCCCAGGTCTGCGGGCTCAAGGCCGGAGACTTCGTCCATACGTTCGGCGATGCCCATCTCTATCTCAACCACCTGGAGCAGGCCGACGCGCAGCTTCAGCGCGAGCCGCTGCCATTGCCCAGGCTGGTGATCAAGACAGAGCGCGACAGCATCGACAGCTTCGAGTATGGCGATTTCGAGCTGATCGGCTACGAGGCGCACCCGCATATCTCCGCGCCGGTCGCGGTCTGAGCCCCATGCGCATCGCCCTCGTGGTTGCGATGGC
>JBPCWF010000760.1:0-3035 GCA_051009775.1 Hyphomicrobiales bacterium
GTCCATGCCCGCTTGGTTCCTGAGGCTCTCCTGGTCCTCCGCCGTTCGGCGGCGTGTCTATATCGACGACATCGGCGCGCCGGAACCGGGGAAAGAAGGTTCGGATTGAGTTTGGCCGCTGGTCCAGCCGGTGAAGATCCAACTGGTATTCTGCGCCGTTGATCTTGGCGATTTTTCCGCTCTGGGTTCTGCTTCGAACGAGGCCGAGAGCGACGAGACCCTCGGGGCTGCACCCGACAAAGAAACCGCCGATAGACTTCTCCAATTTGCGCCCGTCGCCTTGGCTGTCTCCCTCCGGCGCGTCCCACACGAGGGAAAGCGTCACGACTTCAGGAACCAGAACGCCCTTCTCCGGCTGCTCCGCCTTGTGATACCGCGTGCCTCTGTAGGCAATCCGGTCGTCAACTCCGTCCGGACCACCGTCGTCAAGGTGGTATTTGTACCAGAAGTGATAGCCGCCGACCTTGCTTGCCGAACTGGCCTGCTCTCCGACAAACACGTGCTCAAATCCGGATGCATCCCGCTGATTGCCCGCCTGGCCGAAATCGAACCAGGTTTCCTTGATCATCGCCGCCAGCATTTCGTTCGAAATGTTGAGCGCGAGCGACGATTCCAAATGCTGCCGTGCAAGCTGGATCGGCGGCGTTGGAAGGATAGCGTCGATGAAGGTCAGTTCTTCCTGGATCTCTTCGGGGCGGATAATTTCGCTGGCAGCCCGTTCAAGCGCATAATTGTTGAACAGTGCGGCGCACAGGTCATAGGTCTCCATTTTCGCATCGGGAATGACGACCTCGCGGAGCACCTTGTGCTCGGAACCGACCTCCGTTGCACGCTCATCCACGATGACATAGCCGGCCGCGTCGTTGGTCGCCTCCCCGGGGCGAAGCGCCGGTATCCCATTGCCCGTCTGGTCGGCGTTCCAGATGTCCTGATAGATCGACTCCATGGCGAATATCCTTTGCGGCGTGAGGTGGTTTCGGCGAGGCAGGGTTCGCGAGTGGTCGTGGAGTTTTTGCGCTGGATTGTCTGTGAGACGAATCACACTTCGGCGCGTACCGGGGCGCCTTATGCCGCCGCCAAAGGAACCTGCCGGCTCAAACCCGCGTCTTCGGCAGCTCACGCCCGCCGAACATGGCGAGCTGCAGGCTCTCCGCGATACGCTCGGCGCGCTCCATGAAATAGGGCACGGCAGCCGGCGCGGGCGCGGTGTCCTCAAGGGTCTGGCGAAACAGGCCGAGCCATATGCCGAAGTGCCATGGCTCGACCTGCGACAGTTTCTGATGGACGGGAACGGGCCTGCCGGAATAGCGGCCCGCATTGAGCGCGACCGAGGCCCAGAAGTCCTTCATGCGGGCCAGGTGCGGCGCCCAGTCTTCACCTATCTCCTGCTCGAAGACCGGCCCGAGGAGCGGGTGGGCGCGGATCCGGTCGTAGAATGTCTCGACAAGGAGGCTGATATAGGCATCGTCAATGCCCATTGCGGCGGCGCGCGCCTGGATCTCGCGCCGGCGCTGATCCGCACTGATAATGCGCACCTCCATCACGCCCGCTCCAGGCCGAGCAGTGTTTCCAGCTCGCGGTTGCGCTTCACCAGATCGCCGATCGTGTGCCGGTCGAGCACGGCAAGGAAGGCTTCCGTCGCTTCGTGAAAGACAGTTTTCAGGCGGCAGGCGGGGGTGATCATGCATTCGCCCCTTCCGCCCTTGAAACATTCAACAATGGCGAAATCGCCTTCCATGCGCCGGACCACGTCACCGACCGGGATCGATGCCGCCGGCCGCGCCAGGCGAAGCCCGCCCGACCGGCCGCGCAGGGTTTCGATGAAGCCACCCCGCCCGAGCGTGTTGGCGACCTTCATCAGATGGTTCTTCGAGATGCCGAAGCGTTCAGCGACCTCCGCGATGGTGATAAGCTCGTCGCGGTTGACCGCCAGATGCATCAACAGCCTCAGGGCATAGTCGGACTGAACATTGAGCCTCATGATACCTCCAAAGAGGTATTTTATATATGTCTTTATGAGTGAAAGGCAAGACAAACGAACCAGGTGGTGCCGCCGACTTCATTCATTCAATCTCCAATGGTAGTCTCGCGATTCGCACCGGAATCGGTGTACGAAGCTGCGGCGGCTGACGCATCCGCGGCTTCGATCCGTTCTCAGGCCGTGGTCCGGCCGTCCGATAGTAGGGTGAGTGAATGGTCCTGACATTGTCCATTGTCGAAGCGCTGGCACCGGACCAGTCGTCGCTCAAGGGGGCGGCGCAGCAGATGAAGCCCGCCAAGTGGCCGCTTCGAGCCGGCGATGCGTCGAGCGGCCTGATCTGGGGCGAGTGCCAGGGTTCGGGCGCCAATCCCTACCGCGTCATGGCCGATACCGGGGACCAGGGCTACAAGTGCACCTGCCCGTCGCGCAAGTTTCCCTGCAAGCACGTGCTGGCGCTCATGTGGATGTACGCGGAGGACGCTGGCGCCTTCGGCCAGGCGGAGGTCCCGGACTGGGTCAGCGACTGGGTCGGGCGCCGGCGCAAGACCGGAACCGCCGCGAAGGCAAAAGACACCGGCGCGGACAAGGGCCTTGTGGCCGCCGTCAAGGCGGCGCCGGATCCCAAGACCGAAGCCCGGCGCAAGGCGGCGGCCGAGAAACGTGTGCTTGAGACCCGCAGCTCGGTGCGCGCGGCGACCGAAGACATGGAACAATGGATCGCCGACCAGCTGCGCACAGGGCTCGGCGGGTTCCTCGGCGAGCTCAACGACCGGTGCCGGCGGATCGCCGCCCGTCTGGTCGACGCCAAGGCGGCCGCGCTCGCCAGCCGGATCGACGAGATGCCGGCGCGCCTTATGGACCTGCCGGCGGAGGAGCGGCTCGACGCGGCGATCTCGGAACTCGGCAAGTTTGTGCTTCTGGCGCGCGCCTGGCGCGCCGAGCCGGAAGATCCGGAGCTTGCCCGCGCGGTGGTGACCGCCGAGAACCGGGACCACGTCCTGGTCGACCCTGACGCGCTCAGGCTCACGTCCACCTGGGAGGTTCTGGGCGAACA
>JBPCWF010000761.1:0-6756 GCA_051009775.1 Hyphomicrobiales bacterium
CCGGCCGATCGGAGCCGTACTGCTTCTTGTAGGCATTGATTTTACGGATGTTGCCGATGACCCGGTCGAAATTGCCGCGCACGCGATACTGCCGATAGCTCTCGTTGGAGGCGCCGTCGAGCGAGCAGCGCAGGTGCTCGAACCGGTATTTCACCAGCGCCTCGAGCATTTCGTCGGTGGCGTTGTTGAGGTTGACGCCGTTCCGGGCGGTGAGACGCACGCCGCATTTATGCGCATGCTCCAGGATACCCGGCAGGTCCGGGTTGAGGAAGATCTCGCCATAGTTGGAGAGCTCGATTTCCTCAAGCCAGGGGGCGCTGTCGAGCAGAGCCCTGAAGTCCTCGAACTTGAGAAAGCCGCCGCCGATGCCGGCGTGGGTCTCGCCCGTGGTGGTCGGGCAGGTCGGGCATCTGAGCTGGCAGTAGGTCGAGGCCTCCAACCTTATCTTGGTCGGCCTGATCGGCTCGTCGGCATCGATGTCACGCGTCATGGAACACTTTCTTGAACGCTCGCTGCGGCCGGCGGTATCCGCCTGTGCCACGCGGTCCTAGCACAAATCTCAGCGGTGCAATATCACAAGCTGCTGCCGCCCTTCGGTGCCGTGCACATCGCTGTCGGTGCGCTAAGCGGCCGGCGCCGGCGCATAACCCTGCGCAACGGCGGCATCGAAGGCGCTGGCGGTGGTCACGGCCCGGCAGCCCAGCTCCTTGTTATGCTTCTCAAGCTTCGCCGACATGTTCACCGCGTCACCGATGACGGTGTATTCGAGGCGCTTGTCGTCGCCGACCGCGCCGAAGGCGACCGGCCCGGTGGCGACCGCCGCATTGATCGCGAGGCCGGCGAGACGGTCGTCCGGTCCGAGCCCGGCCCAGCCGTCGACTTCGGCCATGATCGCATCCATCGCCCTGAGCGCATCGGCCGACGCTGTATCGCTATCGTCGGTCGCGCCGAAGGTCGCCATGATGCCGTCGCCCATGAACTTGTCGATCGTGCCGCCGTGACTCTGGACAATCGGCACGATGCGGCTCTGATACTCGGTCAGCAGCGACATGACCGTGCCCGCATCCATGTCGGTCGCCATCGTGGTGAACCCGCGGATATCGACATTGAGGATCGCCGCTTCGCGATTGACGCCTTCGCCGGCCGAAATCAGGTGATCGGAGCCGCGGATCTGGGTCGCGACCGACTCGTCGAAAAACCGCGACAGCTCGCTCGCCGCCGTCTGCTCGGTAACCGAGCGCACGAGCAGGTTATGCGCGCGCTTGAGCGCCAGCGCCAGGATGCCCGTGACGATGAGGATCGACACGATCTTGTCGAACTCCGCTCCGAGCAGGATCGAGTTGCTGGTCATGTAGGTCACGTAATTGCGCGTGATCATCGTGTCCTGCGGATCGATGTTGACGACGTAGAGCACCATGGCCAGCCAGCCGAGCGCGCCGACCACGCCCGCGGCGACGACAAACCGCGACTCGAAGCGCAATGCCCTCAGCGCAATGAAGATGAAGATATAAAGCAGCGTCGGCGCCTTCAGATAGAATGACGGCGGCTGCTCGTACTGAACGTGGAAGCTCCAGATCAAAACCATCAGGAGCGCCATGTCGATCACGATCGATCCGAACACGGCCCAGTTGGGCAGGCCTCTGCGCAACGCCCAGATCAGACCGACCAGATTGGCCACCAGATAGGTCGCAAGCGCCCAGGGCACCGGGGAGAATGCCGTTTCGGCATCGGTCTTCGGCGCCACCAGATAGAGCGCGCCGAGCACGCAGACGACACCCACCTGGATGATCTTGACCAGGATCTCGCTTGAATTGTCCTGCCGCTGGATCGACTGAACCACGCGTTCGGGCAATGCGCCGGTCTGCTCCGCCCGGACAACGTCGCGCAGCGTACCCTGCAGTGTCACACTGGTTTCGCTCATCTCACCGCTCCAGAGAATCGATCGCCCCCGCGCGGGCGGCAGCACACAGCACGGCCACGCGTTTCGGGCACAGTCAGGGCCCGACCCGCCGCGACGACGTCAGGGATGCAGAACCAGGCCTTCGCGCGCGATCAGGGAACCGGGTCGCGCCTGCACCACTTCACGTTCGAGCTCGGCCAGAAACGCGTCTTCGTGTCGCGGACAATGATGGAAGATTACATAACGCCCCGCTCCGGCCAAATCACAAAGCCTCACACCCTCTTGCCATGTGGAGTGGCCGAACCCACGATACTGTTCGTATTCCTCTTCGGTGTAGGCAGCATCGTAGATCACGATGTCGGCCCCCTTGATCAGGTCGAACACCCGGGTGTCGGTCTTGCCGACCTCGTGCTCGGTATCGCTGATATAGCAGATCGTCTTGCCGGCGAACTCGACCCGGTAACCGATGCAGCCGTTGGGATGATTGAGCTCGGTGGTGCGCACGACGATGCCGGGCTGCGGGTTCAGTTCGTCGCCCGGATCGAAATCGACATAGCCCGGATCGGACTGGAACACTTCCGGCCCGACCGGAAAGAACGGCGCGGCCATGAACCGGCTGACCATTTTCTCCGTGGTCAGACCGTCCTGGTGATGCCCGGACCAGATCGTGGCGTCGACACCCGAACAGTAGAGCGGCGCGAAAAACGGCAGGCCGCAGATGTGATCGTAGTGGCAATGGGTGAAGAAGAGATCGAGCTTGGAGCAGCTCGATTGCATAAGCGCACAGCCGAGAGGCCGAATGCCGGAGCCCGCGTCGAACACCAGCACATGATCGCCGCAACGGATTTCGAGACACGGCGTATTGCCGCCGAATTCGGAATAGTCGGTGCCGGGACACGGCACACTGCCGCGCACACCCCAGAACCGAACGTAGAATTCTTCAGCTTTCATCTGTGTCCACTGTAACGGGAAAAGTCATCAGCCCCGGCCCCGTTCAGCGTTACCCCTTTCTCCGCTGCGCCCGAGGGATCGGGCGCGAACGCGGATGCGACAATTTTGCGCTTTTATGACATTAAGGGACGCTGATCGGGTTTTTCAATTTCCGTTTCGTAAATAAATTGCACGGGAGCAGCATTCATATGGGTATCCCCCACCCGTTTCGTCCAGTGATTCACCGTTACTCACGGGGTATCAGAATTTCTTAACCCTAGGCAACAATTAGCAAAATATTCTCTGGAATATCTTCATGTCCAAGCTCGATTCCTTCATCAGACGGATGTCGGCGCAGCGCGACTGCATCGACGAGGCCTGCAAAATGATTTCCGCGGTGCCCGGTGTCGTGTTCGAACTCGGCCTGGGCAGCGGCCGGACATACAGCCATCTGGTTGAACGCCTGCCCGATCGCGACATCTACGTGTTCGACCGGGTGGTGTTGCGCCACGCGGTGAGCATCCCGCCCGACGACCGTCTTGTTCTGGGCGATCTTGAGGACACGCTGCCGCGGCTCGTCCAACGCTTCGAAGGCCAGGTGGCGCTGGTCCACACCGACATCGGCGCGGCCGACCGGGAGTATACCGGTGAACTCGCGGCATTCGTCGCGACCGCCCTGGCACCGGCCCTGGCGCCCGGCGCCCTGGTGCTGAGCGATCAGGCGCTTCGCCTTGCCAACGCCCGGGACACTGCCCTGCCCGACGGCGTCGCACCCGGCCGTTATCACATGTACCGCGCCGGCCCCGGCGCCGCGGCCTGACCGCACCCGCGGCGCTGCCTCCTCAATTCGACAGTTTCTTCACCTCTTCGCGGCACTCGGTCAGTTCCATGGTGGTCGTATTGAGCCGCTGGGCGAGCACGCGGGTGACCTCGACCGCCATTTCCGGGAACTCGATCAGAAGCCGCAGAAACTGCTCCTTCATGATCTTGAGCGTTTCGATCCTGTCGACCGCCCGCACCGTTGCCGTTCGCGGCACATCGCACAGAATGGCGATGTCGCCGACGAAGGCGTTTTTCTTCAACGTGACCACCAGGGCCTCGCCCTCGCTCGTGTCTTTCAGGATATCGACGCTGCCTTCGATGATGACATAGGCGGCGTCGCCCGTATCGCCTTCGTGAAACAACTCCTGGCCGGCGCCAAAGGAAACCCGTTCCGACGTGAACGCCAGCAGTTTCAGCCTGGCGGGGTCGACATTGCCAAACAGCGGGATCCTTCTGAGAACGTCGACCTCATGTTCCAGACCACCCATGATCTTCACTCCTCGAACGGTTGCCCTTAACCTGTCATCCGGTTCCCGGCATCAGCTCTGGTCGACGAGGTAGGCCAGTTGGCTGCCATCCTCATCCTTCACGCGCGTGCCGTCCTCGAACACCAGGATCTCATCGAACTTGTCGGCAAAGCTCGGGTTCTGCAGAACCCAGAACACGCCGAAAGCGTTTCCTCCGTCGCCGCCTTTCGCCATGTCCAGCACTCTTGTGACCAGTTTTTCCTGGCTTCTGCTGTCGAGTGAGGCGAAAGCACGGTTGATAATAAGCAGGTCCGGGCGCTTGAGCAGCGCCCGTGCCAGCGCGATCTTCTGCCGTTGCAGCAGGGACAGGCGCTTGCCGCCCGACCCGACATTGAAGTCTAGACCGACCTCGAACACGGCATCGCGCAGATTGTTGTCCTCGAGCACGGAGCGTATCGCCGCGCCGACCTGTTCGGGACCGTCGGCAATGCCGTAGGCGATGCGCCCGAGCAGCACGTTGTCCTGGAGCGACGACGCGCTGTTGTACTCTTCGGGTTCATAGAACTCGATGGCGCCGCGCAGCGTTTCGGGAAGCTCGTCCTCGAACCGCGCACGGGCCTGCAGGAGTTTGGTTTCGAGCTCGTCGGTCATCAGGCCGAGACGGTGGCGCGGTTCGATATAGGCGAACGGCAGCCTGAGCAGCATGCGCACGTCTTCTTCGCGAATGTTCGCGAACGGCACGCCCGCTGTCCGGCTCACCACTTTTTGGTATTCCGGGATCTCTTCCGCCGACATGAAGCTCAGTTGCTCGAAGAACGGATGGTCGTCGGGCAGGCCGGAGAACAGCTCGGTCACGGTCTGTGCGATCCGGTGCCCCATGTCGGTCAGCACGGCATCGAGCCCGGTCTCGCTCAGGATCAGCAGGAGGTAGGCGTTGGAGGCCAGGTTCCCGATCGCGAAGGTTTCGTCCACCGCGGTGCCGAACAGCAGGTTTTCCGCGAGCGTCGCGTTGTGATTGTAGCGTTCCGGATCGAACGGCTCGACCAGTTCCGACAGCGGCGGCGTCTCCAGGCGCTTGCGCAGCGCCCGGCGCGCGGTCAGCACCGAGTCCGCGAGGCCAGGCTGGGTCGCGGCGTCGATCCGGCCCCTGAGGCCGAGCTCGAACGTATCCTCCGCCAGTCCAACCGTGTTCAGCACCTCAACGATGCGGTCATGCAGCTCGTCGGCATCGGCGACGCCGGCCGCCGCATAATCGGTCCAGTCCGCCTCGAAGTCGAGCAGGGTGTTGCCGGCGCGGCGCGCTTCGGACAACTGCAGCGCGGTCCGCGTCTCGCCCTCCGGATCGTGCAGCGGCACGTGTTTGAGCCCGTAGGTCAGGGCATCGCGCACGGTGCCCGTGGAGAGAAACGGATCCGGACCGACATATCCCAGCCGGCGCCCGGTGATCGCCTCTTTCAGGTCGTCGTCCTCGAGATCGTGGCCGCCGATTGATATGCGTCCCGATGTTGGGATAAGCAGGCGGGCCAGCACTTCGCTGACCGATTCCGCGCCGCTGTTGATCAGCCCGACCACGGCGGTGCGCGACGCCACCGGCACCTCGAAAGAGGTATGTGCCATCAGGGTCGCGCCGGTGTCGTCGGCGACACCCAGATTTCCCGCGGAAATGGTGCCGGTGATCGGCTCTATGCCGTCGACGATCGGTTCCTGCACATCCGGCTTGACCATGTTGTCGGCATCGAACTGCTCGATCACCTGGGTGTATTTGATCTGGACGTCCAAGCGCTTCTGATCCCAGTTGATCAGCTCCCTGATCGGCGTCGGCAGATCCTTATAGGCCGCAATGACGGCAATCAGCTGGCCGATATCCAGGTCGCCGGTGATCGCGAGATAGCCGCCCAGCAGGTAGAACAGGAACGGCGTGAACTGCGCCATGAAGTTGTTCAGGAACTTGATGAAGAACTTGCGCTGATAGAGCTCGTAGCGAATGAAGAAGATGCGGCCCAGGCGGTTGGCGATATCGGAACGTTCGTAGTTGGACGTGTCGTTGACGTGGACTTCGGGAATTCCGTCGACGATCTCGCCGATCCGGCCCGAGAGGTCGCGCGCCTCGCGCTGGCGTTGTCTCGACAGTTCCAGAAGCTGGCGCCTCAGCCGCGGGATGATGATCGCCTGGCCGAGCACGACCACGAGCGCGATGGTGCCGAGCAGAATGTTCTGGTCGAGAATGAACACCATGGCGACCATGGCGAGACCGCCCTGAAAGATCGGGGTGACATAGGCATCGCCGATGAACTCGCCGAGCGGCTCGACCTCGTCCTTGATCATGGTCGCCACTTCGGACGCCCTGATCCGGCGGAAATAGGGTTGCGGGAAGCGCAGGACGCGGTCGACGAGCTCGTATCGGACGCGGCGCAGCATGCGTTCGCCGACCCGGCCCTTGTAGGTGTTGATGTAGAATTTGAACAGGCCGTTGACGCAGACCAGGAGCAGGAACGCACCGCACAGGGCGTAGAGATAACTGAACCGGTCAAGCATGACGCCGGAGAACAGGACGAAGTCGCTCGGGCCGCCAAACCAGGTCAGATCGAACTGCAGCTTACCGAACGGCTCCTCCGGCCGGGTCAGATCGGAGAACAG
>JBPCWF010000762.1:0-2766 GCA_051009775.1 Hyphomicrobiales bacterium
GTCCCGGCGTTTTGCCGTCCTTCGTGCTCGATCCGGTGATCGCCTCCAACAAGGGCAGTATCCAGCCCGTGCGGGCCTATCAGGAAGAGCTGCGTCACCTGATCAAGGAGATCTACGGCGACGCCTATGACGGCATCGCGCTCAATTCCTGCGAAAGCCTGCTCAAGCTGGTCAACGAAGTGGTGTTCGCGCCGCCGACCCTGCGCAAGGGCGATGCCTACCGCGCCCGGGTGCTGACCCCGTTCAACGAAGACTACGAGTATCTCGGCGCCTATGGCCGCCCGTTCCCGCCGAAATACAAGGGGCTCAACGCGGACCGCACGGTCGCCGCGGGAGAGCTCGGCGTCGAGGGCAAGAGCATGGTCAATCTCGACACGCTCCTGGTGAAGATGGCCGGCGGCCGTTACGACGTGCACGGCATCAAGGCCAATGTCGTGCCCATGCTCTACGATGTGGACGTCGATCGGACGATCACGCGCTTCCGCCGCCACGGCGAACGCCACGGCGCCTACCTGACCGGATTTCAGAGCATCGGCTACGACACGCCGGGCTACGGCCATCACGACAAGAACGCCGCCGGCGCGCCGCAGCTCCTGCACGAGACCTCCAGGCTCGCCCATGAGTTCGACCTGCCCCATTTCGTCGATTGCGGCGGCGGCCTGCCGGTCATCGGCTATGGGCCGGAGGAGGTCGAGGCCGACTTCATGAGCTACAGCATGGACAAGGCCGGCCGCACGATGGTGTGCGGGCTGCTCGTCGGCCGTGACGACGAGATGCTGCCGCTGCGCAAGGCGGCGGGCGTCGCGGGCCAGCGGTTCGGCGACGTCACCTCCCACGGCAAGGCGCTCTACGCCTTCGCCGACCCGGGCCGGGATGCACTGATCTCGCTGATCGCCTATTTGCGCGTGCTCAAGGACACGCCGCACTTTGTGACCGATCCGATCGACCGGTTCCACGACATCATCGAGGAGTGCATGGGCGAGTTCAGGTTCCAGGGATTGCGTAACGACATCCGCCTGACCAGGTCCTATGCCTGGGGCGGCACCGAGCTCAATTACGAGAAGACCTGGGAGACCAGAAAGTTCGGCATTCCGGTTTCGACCCTGGACGACTTCTTTTCCGACACCAACCCGATGGTGCTCGCCAACGAGGCCATGGGCGTGGCGCCGGCCACGATCTATTCGGGCAACATGTTCATCACGCCGGGGCTCGGCACGCTCGACGAGCATGGCCAGCTGATCGAGGACCGCGCCTGGCTCGGCGCCAAGGCGCTTGTGAAGTCCATGGAGATCGTCTGCGAGGCGGCCGGGGTCGGGGACTGATACGTCCGCCGCCATGACCGCGTCTCACCGTACCAAGGAGATCATTTCAGCAGCGTTCGGCTGCCTCCAGCGCGGGTGGGGTGGACGTCTGTTTGCTCTTGCGCAGAAGGTACAGGCTGTGTGCGGTAAGGCTCACGATGACGATGGCGCCGCCGGTCAGGCCCGCCATGGTCGGCGCCTCGCCGATCATCAGCCAGATCCAGATCGGGGCGAGCACGGTTTCGAGCAGGTGGAACATGCCGACTTCCGGCGCCGGCATGTAGCGCGGCGCGAGCGCCAGCGCCGCGAAGGCCAGTGGCGCCACGAACAGGCCGTTGAGCGCGATCCAGGCCCATTGCTCACCGGCGAGCGACACGGTATCTGCGAAGGACAGGGCGACGATCGCCGAAAACAGCCCGGCAATGCCGGGGGCGGTTGAGAAATTCTTGTTCGACTTGCGGGTCAGCACCACGGCGAGCGCCACGCTGGTTGCCGCGATCAGCGCCAGAATATCGCCGGGCCCATGGCCCCGGACAATCCCGTCGCGCACGATGATCACCACCCCCAGAACCACAGCGGACACCGCGATCCAGGTCGACAACGGTATCCGTTCGCGCAGAATGACCAGGGACAGGAGCGCCGCGATCAGCGGCACCGCGGCCAGCATGAACACCAGATTGGCGATGCTTGTATGGTGCAGGGCCAGAAGAAAGCTGACGCTGCCCACGGTGTAGCAGGCGGTGACGGCGACACCCTGCCAGCCGTTGATAAAACCATGGCTGATCCGTCTCGTGTGGTGCGCCCAGTACCACACGATGGCGGTCGCGGAGAACACCAGAATGCCGCGCCAGTAGATCACCGCCCACTGGTCGCCGCCGACCAGGCGCAGGAGCGGTGCGTCGAAGGTCAGCAAAAGCCCGCCGAAGACCGCGAGCGTCAGGCCCTTGCGATAGGTCGCAACGGGGTCCATACCCGGCATGTCGGTCATAAGGGAAGGCTCCTGTCGGGGGCAGGGGGGTTGGCGGCGTGTCAACGAACCGCAATTACACCCGCAGGAAGTTAAGGCTTTGATACAATTTCAACGCGCCGAAACGCGCCGTTACCAGTCCTGGCGCACCCAGCCGTCGGGCGTCAGGTGCTCCTGGGGGCCGAACCGGACCTTGTAGTCCATTTTCCGCGAGCCCGAGACCCAGTAGCCCAGATAGACGTAGGGCAGGCCCAGCTTGCGCGCCCGCTCGATATGATCGAGGATCATGAAATTGCCGAGCCCGCGCGGGGCCTCGAGCGGATCGAAGAAGCTGTAGACCATGGACAGCCCGTCGTTGAGCGTGTCGGTCAGACCGACCGCGAGCAACGGCCCTTTGCGCGTATCGGGTCCGGCCAGGCTGATTTCCGGCCGCTCGCGGTACTCGATAAGCTGGGTGTCGACGAAACTGTCCTCGATCATGGCGGCGAAATCCAGGAC
>JBPCWF010000763.1:0-2729 GCA_051009775.1 Hyphomicrobiales bacterium
CATAAGATGCGCGCACGCACAGTCATGATGGCCTTGATGCTCGTGTTCCCGGGTGTCGCACAGTCTGGGGAGATCCACGGCGGGGCCGGAAAATGCATTGATGTTCACGCCCAGTGCCAGGCACAAAACGGCTGTAAGGCGCAAGTTTGGGACTGCAACGGAACGCGCCAACAGACTTGGTCGGTCTACTAGGGCGGGATGGTTTCGCCAACTGCCTGATGTTCTCAGCGCGAGCAGCACGGATGATCGGGCAGCCTCTTCCGAACGTGCAACGAACGTGTCGAGCACCGGCATCCGCCGACTGTCAGTCGGGCGCGGGGCAAGTTGCCGCGTTCGAATGTACAGCGCAACTTCCTAAAACATCAACAGGAGTGGATAGTGCTCTAAGACGCTGTCCAGCCCCGCCGCATCCTGTCGTTGGTCGCCGTGGTGTCTTCGCCCGACCGGCGCGCCGCGACCTCGAATCCATGCATGTAGAGCGCCCATTGCAGTCCTACGATGGCGCCTTTCACCATAGGCAGCAGCACCAGCGTCAGGACAAGCGCCATCGGAATCCACAGGGCGAAGTGGATGTAAAGCTCGGGCCTCCAGGCCTTCTCGGTCCACAGCACCAGGGGCACCAGAATGTGCCCGACGATGAAGATGGTGAAATAGGGCGGCGCGTCGTCGGCGCGGTGATGGTGCAGCTCCTCGCCGCACCGCGGGCACTGGTCGGCAACCTTGAGATATTGCCGGAACAGGCGGCCCTGCCGGCAGCTCGGGCAGCGGCCCGACGCACCGCTCAGCATGGACCCTGCGGTTGGTCGTTCCGGTTTGTGCGTGTCGGTTGCCATGCGCACAGAATTGACCGAGCGACGGCGCGTTGTGCAGGGGCCGTCCTGCCGCAGCGGCACAATGACGCAAATTCTGTGATGGGTTTCCGAACTGTCGGACGATGCTCTATCGCCGGCGCCGGTGTCCGCCGCGCTGCCGGATCGGCGGCCGGTCGCGCCGCTCGCGCCGCGCCGGCGGTTTGCCCTTGCGGCCGGGGCTCAGGATGTCGAAACGCAACCCCCCCGCCAGTGGCGTGACCTCGACAAGGCTGACCTCGACCTGGTCCCCGAGCCGGTAGGTTTCGCCGCTGCGCTCGCCGACCAGGGCATGGCGGTCGCAGTCATGGACGAAATACTCCGCCCCGATGGCGCGCGCGGGCACGAAGCCGTTGGCGCCGGTCTCCGCCAGCGCGACGAACAGGCCGGCATCGGTGACGCCGGCGATCCGGCCGTTGAACTGCGCGCCGACCTTGTCGGCCAGATGCGCGGCCACCAGACGGTCGACCGTGTCCCGTTCGGCCAGCATTGAACGGCGCTCGGCGGCGGAGATCAGTTCGGCGGTTTCATAGAGCCGCGACACGTCATTGTCGTCGAGCCCGCCGTCACCGAGCCCGAGTGCTGAAATCAGGCTGCGGTGCACGATGACGTCGGCATAGCGCCGGATCGGCGATGTGAAATGCGCGTAGCGCCTGAGGTTGAGACCGAAATGGCCCCTGTTCTCCGAGCTGTAGACCGCCTGGGCCTGGCTGCGCAGAACGACATCGTTGACCAGTTGCTCGACATCCTTGCCTTTGACCTTGGCCAGGATCTGATTGAAAGCCTTGGGCTTCAGCCCCTGGCCGAGAGCGAGCTTCAGGCCGAGCGTGGCGAGGAACTCGGAAAGCGCGCGGACCTTCTCATCCGAAGGCGACTCATGCACCCGGTAGAGCAGGGGAGAACGCTGCTTCTCCAGGGTCTCGGCGGCACAGACATTCGCCTGGATCATGAATTCCTCGATCAGGCGGTGGCAGTCGAGTCTGGGCGGTACCACGATCCGGTCGATCTCGCCCTTGTCGTTGAACAGGATCTTGCGCTCCGGCAGGTCGAGCTCCAGCGGTGCGCGTTTGTCCCGCGCCTTGGCGACCGCGCGATAGGCGGCCCAGAGCGGTTTGAGCACGGGCTCGAGCAGCGGGCCCGACGCGTCGTCCGGGCGGCCGTCAATCGCGGCCTGGGCCTGGTCATAGGAGAGCTTGGCGGCGGAGCGCATGAGCACGCGCGAGAACTCGTGTGATTTTTTCGTGCCGTTGCGGTCGAACACCATGGTGACGGCAAGGGCGGGGCGGTCCTCGTTCGCCCTGAGAGAACAGAGGTTCGCCGACAGCCGTTCGGGAAGCATGGGCACGACCCGGTCGGGAAAATAGGTCGAGTTGCCGCGTTCACGGGCCTCGCGGTCGAGCGCTGTGCCCGGGCGCACATAGTGCCCGACATCCGCGATCGCGACGATTGCCCGGAAGCCGCCCGGGTTTTTCGGGTCGTCGTCGGGTGCGGCCCAGACCGCATCGTCATGGTCGCGCGCATCCGGCGGGTCGATGGTGATGAGCGGAACCGAGCGCATGTCGAGCCGGCCGCCCAAAGGCGCCGGGCCCATGGCCTCGGCCTGGGCGAAGACGTCGTCGCCGAACTTGTGCGGCAGGCCGTGCTGGTGGACGGCGATGATGCTGATCGCATGCTGGCCGCCGGGCTTGCCCAGCCGTTCGGTGACGCGGGCATTGGCGAGGCCGCGGCCACGGTCGCGGGTGACCTCGACGGCGACCAGTTCGCCCGCGCGCGCGCCGCCGTCGTCGCCGCGCGAGACGGTCAGTTCGTTGCGGGTCTTCTTGTCGACCGGCTCGATCCGCATGTCGCCGCTTTTCGATTTCCTGAAGATGCCGAGCACGG
>JBPCWF010000764.1:0-4182 GCA_051009775.1 Hyphomicrobiales bacterium
CTAAAGTCGTGACCCTGAGCGATGCCGCCGCCGATCGGGTCAAGCAGATCATGGCGAAGTCCGACAACAACGTCATGGGCGTGCGCGTCGGCGTGACCAATGGCGGCTGCGCCGGCATGAGCTACACGATGGAATATGCCGAGACGCATAACCCGCTGGACGAGGTCGTCGAGGACAAGGGCGTGACCATCCTGATCGATCCGGCTGCCGTCATGTTCCTGCTCGGCACGGAGATGGACTTCAAGGTCGAGAAGCTGTCCTCGGGCTTCGTGTTCAACAACCCGAACGAGACCAGCGCCTGCGGCTGTGGCGAGTCCGTGTCGATCACGCCCGCCACCTTGCCCGCCGAGTTCACCACCGAACAGGACGCCGGCAAGAGCGCCTGATCGTGGCAGTCAGCGGCGAGTTTCGGGATTTCGTTGAGGATCAGCTGAGCGGCTTCGGGCCGGTCACGGTACGTCCCATGTTCGGCGGCGCCGGAATTTTCCACGACGGCCTCATGTTCGGCCTGATCGCCGACGAGACGCTCTATTTGAAGGTTGACGATACCAACCGGGACGCCTTCGAGGCCGAGGGCTCGGAACCCATGCTCTATGTCAAGAACGGCAAGTCCATGGCCATGTCTTACTGGCGCCTGCCGGAGCGGCTGTACGAAGATCCGGACGAAATGACGTCATGGGCACGCGCCGCCTTCGCCGTGGCAGTCAAGGCGAAGAAGCCGAAGAGCCGCCGTTGACCGCCACGATCACGCGGCGTTGGTCGAAAGCCCGATGTCAGGGTCGGTCTCGCATTTGACAAGGTTGCGGCCCGCATCCTTGGCGGCATAGAGACACTCGTCGGCACGGCCGATGAACTGCTCGATCGACTCGCCCGGCCGGAACTTGGCGCCGCCGAACGACATGGTGATGACGCCGAGATTTTCGCCGGTGGACTTCTTGATCAGCTTTTTCGACATCACGGTCTTGCGAATGTGGTCGCCCACGGTCTGCGCCGCGTCGAGACTTGTCTCCGGCAGCAGAACTGCGAATTCCTCGCCGCCGTAGCGCGCGGCAAAATCGCGGCCCTTCAGCACCGAGGTCAGACAGCCGGCGACCAGGCGAAGCACCTGGTCTCCGGTCTGATGGCCGAAGGTGTCGTTGAATTTCTTGAAGTGGTCGATATCGCCGATCAGCAGGCAGAGATCGTAGCGTTCCTCGATCGTTTCGTCGGTCAGCCGCTTCATCATCTCGTCGAAGGCTTTGCGGTTGGAGATGCCGGTCAGCTGGTCGGTCCGGGATTCCTCGCGTGCCGCGGTCAGGTTGTCGTTGAGTTCGGCAATCTGGCGATGCGACGCCTGCAAACGTTCCTCCAGATTTCTGTTGTTGTCTTCCATCTGTTTGGTCGACGACAACAGCCGTCCGACGATGTCCTTGAGTGCGGTGCTGTCGGACGCGCCATCAATCTCCTGGCTGACCGAGCCGAGCGAGTCGCCATAAGCGCTGGTCTGGCCCTGGGCGGTCTCCAGCATGTTCAGGACCTGGCCGACCTCGCCGGACATCTGCCCCGTTATCTGCATCGCCTCTTCCATGCCCCGGACCGGAGAGAGGTTCTCGTCGTAGATCTTGTCGGCGGACGATTGGGCGAGCGCGCCCTTGTCGTCGAGTGCACCGTCGACCTGGTCGACGAGAGACCGGTCGTGGCCTGTCGCGTAATTGTACCACAGCTCGTAGTTCTGCGGCGTTGCAGGACATCTGCGCTCGACCATGAGGTAGAGCGCCTTATGCGCTTGTGCGATGGATTTCTCGTAGTCGCCGGTTTGGCTCACGTTTCCCGCCCGTCCGTTATGCAGATGACAGAGTCCGACTCAAGAATCGAACCGAAACGTACTATGCGGCGATGTGATTACATTTGGGTAAACATGCCTTGTTCGCACTGAAATCAATTTGCGAACCTTAGGCGCATCAAATGTGAGGTGTTGCGAGGCCGCACCAGGCGCGCGGCGCCATGCCCCTTGCGCGGTTTTCGCGGCTTACCGCCGGGGCGAACGTTGCAGGAAGGCGGGCACGTGGTCGCCGAGCCCGACGACGGAGTCCTCGCGTTTCTTCCGTCCGCGCGAGCGGCCTTCCTCGGCACGCTTCCTGGGCTTGCGGGGCGGATCGCGCCGGGGCTCCTCCTGCTCCGGTGCCGCGGCTTCCGTTTCCGCTTCCGCTTCCCCTTCAGCTTTGGGCTGGTCGCGCTCGGAGCGCTGGCGCCCGGCATATTTGTCCTTGCCGCGCTCGGAGGGCTTGCGCGCGGTATCCTTGTCCTTGCCCCGTCTGCGGCCGCGGCGTCCGCCGCGGTCGCTCTGTTCGGTCTCTTCGCTGCTGGGCGCGAGTCCGTGCCACGCGATCTCTGTCTCGATAAGCTTCTCGATCGCTGCGATCTTCTTCATATCCGGCGGCGTGACCAGGCTGAACGCATGGCCCTCCTTTCCGGCGCGGCCGGTGCGGCCAATGCGGTGGATATAGTCCTCCGGATAGTCCGGCACGTCGAAATTGAAGATGTGGCTCACGTCGGGAATGTCGAGCCCGCGGGCGGCCACGTCGCTGGCGATCAGGTAGGTGATCTCGCCGTCGCGGAACTGCTGCAGGGTCTCCAGCCGCGCATGCTGGTTCATGTCGCCGTGCAGCGCGCGCGCATTCAGCTTGTGGCGCTCGCATGAGCGTTCCAGCGTGGCAACGTCGCGCTTGCGGTTGCAGAACACGATGGCGTTCTTGACTTGCTCGGACGCAATCAGGTCGCGCAGCATGGCGCGCTTGGCCTTGGGCTCCGACGGCGTCTTGACCCAGCTCTGGGTGATGGTCGACACCACCGAACTGCGCGGCGAGGCCTCGATCTGGGTCGGGTTGTGCAGGAAGGCCTTTGTGATGCGCTGGATTTCCGGCGGCATGGTGGCGGAGAAGAACAGGGTCTGCCGGGTCAGCGGCAGCAGCTTGCAGATCCGTTCGATGTCCGGAATGAAGCCCATGTCGAGCATGCGGTCCGCTTCGTCGACCACCAGCACCTCGACCCCGTTGAGCATTAGTTTGCCGCGCTCGAAGTGGTCGAGCAGGCGCCCGGGGGTCGCGATCAGCACATCGGCGCCTTTGCCCAGTTTGCGGTCCTGGTCGGCAAACGACACGCCGCCGATCAGAAGCGCGATGGTCAGCTTGTGGTCCGCGCCGAGCAGCTCGAAGCTCTCATGCACCTGGGCGGCCAGTTCCCGCGTCGGCTCGAGGATCAGGATGCGCGGCATGCGCGCGCGCGCCCGTCCGGATTCGAGCCGGGTCAGGATCGGCAGGGTGAAGGACGCGGTCTTGCCGGTCCCGGTCTGCGCCAGGCCAAGCACGTCGCCTCCTGCGAGCACGACGGGAATAGCCTTTTCTTGAATGGGTGTCGGTTCTTCGAACCCTACGGCGGTAACTGCGGCGAGCGCCTTGGGGCTCAAGCCAAGTTGGTCGAATTTCATTGTGTACGTATCTTATCGGTTCTTGAAGGTCGGGAACGTCGGGCCGGTCTCAGGCCCACGGTCCGATTTCGCCTTGGGGTCGACAGCCGGTGGATCCAGCGCGGATTCAAACGAGACCTTTTCCTCACAAATGCAGGCGGAACATGGAAAAGCCGCCCCCCAATGTCAACAGATTCCATTGCTTTACGCGCGATTATCGTGAATCGCCAGTAGATTCAGCTACGCAACTTGTCGAAAACCAGCTTCGCGGCGTCGTTCCAGGGCTCGAAGGCCTGCGCGGTAACGAGGTTTTCATAGCCGATCCGGGTAAAACTGCGCGGTGTCGCAAGCTCATCGACGAGGTCGTCGATCGAACAGTCGGTCCGCTCGCGCGCCATGATCGCAGCCGCCCGGGTCATCTCGGTGACGATCTGGCGCGCGGTGTCGGGCGCAAGCCCGGCTTGTTCGCTCCAGGCGGTCAGGCGCGCCATCACTCCCAGCACCCAGCTCGAATAGCAGGCGCTGACGCTGGCGGCATCGAACTCGTCCTCCGAGCGCAGCGCGATCGTCGGCCCGCAGCGCGACAGAACGTCTTTTGCCGCGGCGTTGTCCGGGAACATGCAGGTCGGGCTTTCCCCATAGCGCGCTGCGATGATCGGCATGGCCCGCACAAGTGCTGCGCCATTGACGTGGGGTTCGAGCTCCGCCAGCGCCAGGCCGGCGCACAGGGAGACAAC
>JBPCWF010000765.1:0-5375 GCA_051009775.1 Hyphomicrobiales bacterium
CTGCGCCGACGGCTCCAAGAGCCGATGAAATACAGCGGGTCGCAGGCTCAACTGCCTGAACCCGTGGTCCGGAGGAAAAACAATGGTTCTCGATCTGGTTCGGTACTCTCGCATTCTCGAGATTGTCGGGGACATCCTCAAAGTACAGGTGCCGCCGGCCGGCGACGGCAAGGACACGGCCGTCCGGTTCGGCGATCTGGCCATCCTGGAAGGAAGCGAAGGCGACAAGTCGCTCGCCCAGGTGATCAATATCGACCGGGACGCGGTATCGCTCCAGATTTTCACCGGCACCAAGGGCATTTCCACCGACTCGACCGTGACCTTCCTGGGCCATCCTATGCAGGTGGCCTATTCGTCCAACATCCTGGGCCGTGTGTTCGGCGGCACCGGAGACCCGATCGACAACGGTCCCGACCTTTCCATGGACCCCAAGGTCAATATCGGCGGCCCCACGGTCAACCCCAGCGAGCGCATCGTTCCGTCACGGATGATCAGGACCGACGTGCCGATGATCGACATCTTCAACTGCCTTGTCGAAAGCCAGAAGATCCCGATCTTTTCGGTCTCCGGCGAGCCGTTCAATCCGTTCCTGGCGCGCATCGGCATCCAGGCCGACGCGGATATCGTCGTGTTCGGCGGCCTCGGGCTGATCTTCGACGACTATTACACCTTCCGGAAGACCTTCGAGGACGCCGGCGTGTTCTCGCGCACGGTCATGTTCGTCAACCAGGCGTCAGACCCGATCGTCGAACGCCTGCTGGTGCCGGACATGGCGCTGGCGGTGGCGGAGCGTTTTGCGGTCGAGGAGGGAAAGCGGGTCCTGGTGCTGCTGACCGACATGACCGCCTATGCCGACGCGCTCAAGGAAGTCGGCATCTCGATGGAGCGCGTTCCCTCCAACCGGGGCTATATGGGTGACCTCTATTCCCAGCTCGCCCGGCGCTACGAGAAGGCCTGCGACTACGCCAAGGGCGGCTCGGTGACGGTGCTGACCGTGACCACCATGCCGGGCGATGACGTGACCCATCCGGTGCCCGACAACACGGGCTACATCACGGAGGGCCAGTTCTATCTGCACAGCGGTGTCCTCGACCCGTTCGGCTCCCTGTCGCGCCTGAAGCAGAACGTCATCGGAAAGGTCACGCGAGAGGACCACGGGCAGATCCTAAACACGATGATCCGCTTCTATTCAGGCGCCCGAGCCGCCCAGCAGAAACAGGCCATGGCGTTCGACCTTTCAGAGTTCGACCATCAGCAGCTCAAGTTCGGCGACCTGTTCCGGGCGCGTTTCATGGACATCAACGTATCGGTCCCGCTCGAGGAAGCGCTCGATCTGTGCTGGCAGACGCTGGCGGAGTGCTTCCGGCCCGAACAGCTTTTGATGAAGCAGGACCTGATCGACAAGTATTTCCCGACCGACGTGGCGCGCGCGGCGCAGGAGACCGCGGCGCCGGAGCGTGAGGCCGTTCCCGAAACCCCGAGTGAAGAGGTGAGCGATGGCGAGATTGCAGCTCAATAAATCCTCGCTCGCCCGGGAGACCAAGAACCTCGGCACATACGAGCGCTTCCTGCCCTCACTCGACCTCAAGCGCCAGCAATTGACGGCGGAGCGGGCCAAGGCCGCCCAGGCGCTCGTTCAGTCGCATCGCGAGATCGAGACGTTCAACACGCAGGTCGGGCAGAAGTTGCGCATGCTCGCCAATTCGGACGTGGACCTTACCGATCTGGTGAAGCTTTCCAATGTGGCGCTGGGGACGGAGAACCTGGTGGGCACCCATTTGCCGGTGCTGGAACGGATCGAGGTCGATGTGCGGCCCTATGCCCTGCTCGCCAAGCCCCACTGGGTCGATAATGTGGCCGCCATGCTGCACGACATGCTGGAGCTGCACATCCGGGTGCAGGTCGAAGAGCGGCGCGTGGCGCTGCTCGACGGAGCGGTCAAGACGATCACCCAGCGCGTCAATCTGTTCGACAAGGTTCTGATCCCCCGGACCCGGGGTAACATCAAGAAGATCAGGATCTATCTGTCCGACGAGGAAATGGCGGCGGTGGTGCGTTCGAAGATCGCCAAGCGCAAACGTGCCGAGGAGCTCACGACATGAGCATCGCCGCGCTCAAGAAGGTCACGCTGTGCGGCCTGCTCAAGGAAAAGCGCCAGGTGCTGGAAGGGCTGCAGGCGCTCGGCTGCATGCATCTCCTGCCGCTGCGTCCGCCGCCCGCCGAAATCGAGGATGTCGCCTCGCCGCGCGCGGAAGCCGCCTACAAGGCCTTGCGGTTCCTGTCAGACATGCCGCGGAAACGCCGGCAGGTGGTCCGCGATCCCGAATTCGATGTCCAGAAACTCGTGCAGGACGCGCTCGATCTGAAACAGCGACTGCGCGATGCCACCGACCGGCGCGACTTCCTGGAACACCGCATCGGCTTGGCCGAGCCCTGGGGCGACATCGACTTTCCGCCTCATGAGGCGCTGGCCGGCCACCGGCTCTGGTTCTACGTCCTGCCCCTGGGCAAACTCGGCGCCCTGAAGAGCGTCGAACTGCCGTGGCAGATCGTGCGCAAGGATAACCGCTTCGCCTATGTCATCGTCGTTTCGACGGAAGAGCCCGCGGGCGATCTTCTCCCCGAACCGCGCATCCACATGGGCGCCCTGCCCGTTCACGAGCTGGAAGCCCAGCTTGAAGAGATCGAAATCCAGCTTGAAGACCTGGTCGCACAACGCCAGGCGCTGACACGCTACATCTACCTTTTGAGCGTCAATCTCGCGAAGGCGGAGAACCGGGCATCCCTCAACCACGCGGAACAGCAGACCCGCGACGACGATGAGATCGTCGCCGTGCAGGGCTGGGTGCCCGAGGACGCGATCGCGGGCGTGCGCGAGTTCGCCGACACCGCGGGACTGGCCTGTCTGATCGAGGAGCCGGCCGACGACGAGAGCCCGCCGACCCTGATCGTCGAGCCGCCCGAGATGGCGGCCGGTGTCGAACTTGCGAAGTTCTATCAGATACCGGGCTACCGGTCGTGGGACCCCTCCGTTGTTCTGTTTTTCTCGTTTTCCGTCTTCTTCGCAATGATCCTCTCCGACGCCGGTTACGGCCTGGTGCTGATGCTCGGTCTCCTGGTCTACTGGAAGCGGCTCGGACAGAGCGAGAACGGCGGCGGCTACCGGCTCCTCGGTCTGAGCCTGTTCGGCTGTTCCATCGTCTATGGCGTCCTGGCGGGAAGCTACTTCGGCGTGACGCCACCTGACGGCAGCTTCCTCGGCGCGTTCAGGATCCTCGACATCAACGCGTACGACACGATGATGAAGATCTCGATCGCGATCGGCGTCAGCCATCTGGTGCTGGGCAATGCGATCGTCGCCTACCTGAATCGCGGCCGGGTAATCGCCCTGGCCAAACTGGGTTGGATCGCCGCTCTGTGCGGCGGCTTTCTCCTTGCCTTCAGCGCGGCGGACAGTTCGGCCTACGCGGCAGGCCTGTACCTGATCGTCGGCGGCTTGGTTTCGGTCTTCCTGTTCTCAAGCGAGAGGCCGCTTACCGGCAACCCGAAGGACTACCTTTGGCGCGTGCTTGACGGCGCACAGGCATTGACCGGGGTCATGGGCATGTTCGGCGACGTTCTGAGCTATATGCGGCTGTTCGCACTTGGGCTCGCGAGCGCATCGCTGGCGCTGACCTTCAACGACCTCGCACTACAGATCAAGGACGCGGTTCCGGGCCTGGGACTGCTGCTCGCACTCCTGCTTCTGCTCCTTGGTCACGTTCTGAATCTCGGCCTGTCGATCATGAGTGGCGTGGTCCACGGCCTGAGACTGAACTTCATGGAATTCTACAACTGGGCGATGCCCGAAGAGGGTGAAGCCTTCCGCAAGTTTGACCGAAAGGAGGCGAAGCCGTGAACGAACTCGCAACAGCTTTGGGGTGGACCGGGATCTACTCACCAATGGCGCTTGGCGCCATAGGCAGTTCCATCGGCTGTGCCATTGCCGGGCAGGCCGGCATTGGCGCCATGCTCGAGACGGAGGGAGGATACGGCCGCTATATCGGCCTGTCCGCATTCCCATCCTCGATGGTGATTTACGGGATTGTCGTGATGTTCACCTTGAACCGGGATGTGACGGCGGAAAATGCCGGCGCCCTGTTCGGCATCGGCTTTTTCGCCGGGCTCGCACTGCTTTTCTGCGCCATCTGGCAGGGACGCGCGGTGGCCTCGGCAATAAACGCGTTCAAGGAGAAACCTGAGATCTTCGGCCTGTCGGTCGCGCCCGCCGCAATCGTCGAGGGATTTGCCGTCTTTGCGTTCATATTCGCATTGGTGGTCAGCGGCGGCATTCCGGGAGCATAGCGATGGCAAAGCAGGCTTTGGATAACGAGACGCTGTCCAGCGGCGTCGATGCGCTGATCGCCAAGCTGCGCGACGAAGGCGTCTCGGCCGGCCGCGAGGAATCGGACCGGATTGTCGGCGATGCGCGGGCCGAGGCCAAGCAGGTGCTCGACAAGGCGGAGGCCGAGGCGCGCGACCGCCTGGAGACCGCGCGCAAGGAGGCGGACGCGTACCGCGCCGCCGGCGAGTCGGCGCTCAAGACCGCCATGCGCGACACGGTGCTCGATATGAAATCGACCCTAATGGAACGGTTCAGCTCCGACGTGAAACGGCTGGTGTCGCTTCAGCTCACGGACCCGGACGTGCTCAAACGGATGATCCTCGAATTGGCCGGCCGGGTCGGTCAGGACCCGGATCTCGGCGATGCGAAAGACGTCGAATTCGTCCTGCCGGAGACGGTCGTCGGCCTGGACGATCTCCGAAGCAATCCGGAAGAACTGCGAAAGGGCCCGCTGACGACATTCGTGTTCGGCCTCACTGCAGAGATGTTGCGCGAGGGCGTGACGTTTTCAGGATCGGACGACATGGCCGCCGGCATCAGGATCTATATGAAGGACAAGGACATCACCCTCGACCTGACCGAGGAGGCCGTTGCCGATCTGCTGCTGCAGCATCTCCAGCCGCGCTTCCGGGCGATCCTCGAGGGCATTGTGAAGTAGTCGGGACGGTTCGATGTATGATCCAAGCGCCTACGTGATGCTGATCACGAGCCTGCCGAGCCCGGAGGCCCTGTTTCTCGCCAAACAGCCGCCCCTGTCCCGGCTGAAGCTCGAACAGCGCCTGCGCGTGCTCGCACCGGAGGATGCCGAGACCTTGAAACTGGTCGAAGACGCCCTGGACTGGCGCCAGTTGCCCATGGCGGCGTCGGAACGCGATGTCATCGACCGGGGCCGCACGGCGCTGTCGCGGATCGACAACGAGACGCTGCAGGTGATCGTCCGCGACCGGCTCGAGCTTCGGACCTGTGTTGCGGCCCTGCGCCGCCGCATGCG
>JBPCWF010000766.1:0-6254 GCA_051009775.1 Hyphomicrobiales bacterium
CCGAGCACATCGGTCAGGGTCTTCTCGAGCGCCGCCGTATCGGCATCCTTCATCCCGCCATTGGACTTCGACTTGGCCCGCGGCTTTCCGTCTGTCGGCTTGCGCGCCAGGTCTTCCGCATCACGTACGCTCAGGCCGAGCTTGACGATCTTCTCGGCAATGCTCTCCGGCGCGTCGGTCGCCACCAGGGCGCGGGCATGGCCCGCGGTCAGTGACCCGTCCGTCAGATAGGTCTGGATCTTTTCCGGCAGCGTCAGCAGCCGGAGGGTGTTGGCGATATGGCTGCGGCTCTTGCCGATTGAATCGGCGAGCTGCTGCTGGGTATAACCGAAGTGATCGATCAGCTGCTGATAGCCCTGCGCCTCTTCGATCGGGTTCAGGTCCGCGCGCTGGATGTTCTCGACCAGGGCGATCTCCAGGGCCTCGCCGTCGCTGAACGTGCGGATGATCACCGGCACTTCGTGAATCCCGGCCTTCTGTGCCGCGCGCCAGCGGCGCTCGCCGGCAACGATCTCATATTTGTTGGACTGGTCTTCGACCGGCCGCACCACGATCGGCTGCAACAGCCCTTTCTCGCGCACCGAGGCGGCCAGGTCCGCCAGGTCTTCCTCTCCGAAGCGCCGGCGCGGGTTGCGCGGGTTCTTGGTCAGGAACTCGATCGGCATATGCCGGAGCGTGCGGACGTCTTCGACCAGCCCCTCTTCGGTCGTGTCGTCGCCTATGAGCGCGGCCAAACCGCGGCCCAGTCTCTTCTTAGCTTGCTGTTGCGCCATCGTTGTCGGCCCCTGCGTGTTTGTCGATCTCATTCGTTTCGGCAGCGAATCAATCTGCGCTTACCGCTGCCGTGCCCCGGCCCCCGAAAACCCGTTCGGCATCACGCCGCGCGCAACTGCCGTTCGCGCCGGATGATCTCTGATGCGAGTTTGATATAGGCCTGACTGCCGCTGCACTTGCTGTCGTAGAGCAGGACCGGCTTGCCGTATGACGGTGCTTCGGAGATCCGGACATTGCGCGGGATCACCGTGTCGTAGACCTTGTCACCGAGAAACGAACGGACGTCTTCGGCGACCTGACCGGACAGCGAATTGCGTCCGTCGAACATGGTCAGCACGATGCCATGGATGCTCAGGCGCGGATTGAGATTGGCTTTGACCCGCTCGACCGTCTTCAGGAGCTGGCTCAAACCCTCGAGCGCGAAGAACTCGCACTGCAGCGGCACGAGCAGGGAGTTGGCCGCGGCCATGGCGTTGATGGTCAGGAGGTTGAGCGACGGCGGACAGTCGACCAGGATGTAGGTGTAGGCCGGTTGCAGCGGATCGTCCGGCGCGCGGCTCTCGTAATAAGCCTCGACCGCGTCGTGCAGACGGTGCGTGCGCCGGGCCGATTGGGCGAGCTCAAGCTCGGCGCCGAGCAGATCCATTGTCGACGGCACGCAGTCGAGCCGCGGAATGGTCGACTGGGCGAGGGCGCTGCCGAGCGGCGCATCGCCGAGCAGCACCTCATAGGTCGACACGTCGCGGTCCTCGCGCGATATGCCGAGACCGGTGCTGGCGTTCCCCTGCGGATCCAGGTCGACGATCAGAACCCGTTCGCCGACCGCCGCAAGTGCGGTCCCGAGATTGATCGCGGTGGTGGTTTTTCCGACACCGCCCTTCTGATTGGCAAGCGCCAGAACGCGGTGGCCGTTGGCAGGATCAGCCGCAGGCTGTTCAGGAGTGTTGCGGAACACGGATGGCCTCTTTGACTTTGAGAATGGATGCCTCACGATCCGTAAGGCTCGGGCACAAGTCGTAGTCGATACTCCAATATTTGGCCGCCTCGGTCAATTCGCTCTCGACCTCGCGTCCCTTGAGAAGGAGCGCAAGCGCACGGTTTTCAACGACTTGTTCACAATAGTCGAGCAGCACGCAGAGCGGGGCGAGGGCGCGCGCCGTGATCACGTCGGGCGCAAATTGTAACGCAGCCGAATCAAGTGATTCGATTCTGACTTCGTGAACACTCACCGGCGTGGCGGTCTGCCGGGCCGCCTCGCGGAGGAAAGCGGCCTTCTTGCCGTTGCTCTCCACCAGATGGACGGCGACCGGTCCGCGCCGCTTCAGCGCGATCGCGAGCACCATGCCCGGCAGCCCGGCGCCGGAACCGAGATCGAGCAGGGTGCGTGTTTCATGTGAAACATGGGGCAGCAGCTGAAGGCTGTCCGCGATGTGCCGATGCCAGATGTCGGGGACCGTTGACGCGGCGATCAGATTGATCCGCTTCTGCCAGCGCACGAGCAGATCGACGAAGGTTTCAATGTCGGGCAGTGATTCACGTGAAACAGCTTCGATCCGGAGCAGGTCTTCCGCGCAGGCGAATTTGAGCGCATCGCGGACCATCTCCGCTCAGGCGCTGCGGCGCGCGGGCTGGCGCTTGACGTGGCCGAGGAGGAGGGTGAGGGCGGCGGGCGTCATGCCGTCGATCCGCGCCGCCTGGCCAAGCGTCATCGGCCGGTGTGTGGCGAGCTTCTGGCGGACCTCGGACGAGAGCCCGGCGATCGACGCATAGTCCAGGTCGGCGGGAAGGCCCAGGCTCTCGTCACGCCGGAAAGCCTCGATATCGCCGCGCTGGCGATCGAGATAGCCGGCATATTTTGCATCGACCTCGAGCTGCTCAATGACGAAAGCCGGCAGCGTACCGAGTTCGGGCCAGACCGCCCGCAGGCGCGTTACGTCAATCTCCGGATAGGCGAGGAGCTCATGAACGCTGCGCCGGACACCGTCCTGATTGATCCGCAGCCCATGCCTGCGCGCTTCATTGGGCGTCATGGTGAGGTCCTGCGCGAGACCGCGTGCGGCGTCGAGCGCAGCCATCTTCACGCCGAAGGCCTGCGCGCGGCCGGCACCGATGATGCCCAGCTCAAGACCGCGCGGCGTCAGTCGCTGGTCCGCATTGTCGGCCCTGAGCGTCAGCCGGTACTCGGCCCGCGATGTGAACATGCGGTAGGGCTCGCTCACCCCGCGGGTCACCAGATCGTCGATCATCACGCCGGCATAGGCATCGGCCCGGTCGAGCACGAACGGTGCGGAGCCGGCCGCCTTGAGAGAGGCGTTGAGGCCCGCGAGCAGACCCTGGGCCGCGGCTTCCTCATAGCCCGTCGTGCCGTTGATCTGGCCGGCGAGAAACAGGCCGGGCAGGGCCTTGGTCTCGAGGCTTGCCAGCAGTTCTCTCGGATCGACATAATCATATTCGATCGCATAGCCCGGCCGCAGGATGACGGCGCGCTCGAGCCCAGGGATGGTTTTCAGGAATGCCGCCTGGACCTCTTCCGGCAACGACGTGGAGATGCCGTTCGGATAGATCGTGTGGTCGTCCAGGCCCTCCGGCTCGAGGAAGATCTGATGGCTTCCGCGATCCTCGAAGCGCACCACCTTGTCCTCGACCGACGGGCAGTAGCGCGGACCGACGCCCTCGATCCGGCCCGAATACATCGCCGAGCGATCGAGGTTCTCGCGGACCACGCGATGGGTCTCGCCGGTCGTTCCGGTCAGATGACAGTTGACCTGGGGCGTGGTGATCCGGTCCGTCAGGAAGGAAAACGGCGTCGGCGGATTATCACCCGGCTGTTCAGCCAGACCCGCCCAGTCGATCGTCCGGCCATCGAGCCGCGGCGGCGTGCCCGTCTTCAGCCGCCCGAGCCTGAGCCCTGCCTCGTAGAGCCGGTCCGAGAGACCGAGCGCCGGCGCATCCCCGACACGGCCGGCCGGGATCCGGCGCTCGCCGATATGGATCATGCCCCGAAGGAACGTGCCCGTGGTGAGCACGACACAGGGCGCGCGATAGGTCTTCCCGTCTTCGGTCACGACGCCCGCGACCCGGCCGCCTGTCATGATCAGATCGTCGACCCCGCCCTCGACCACGTCGAGGCCATGCAGGTTCAAGATCTCGCGCTGCATGGCCACGCGGTAGAGTGCCCTGTCGGCCTGGGCGCGCGGACCTCTCACCGCCGGTCCCTTGCGCCGGTTGAGCAGGCGGAACTGAATGCCCGCCGCATCCGCGACCCGTCCCATCAGCCCGTCAAGCGCATCGATCTCGCGCACGAGATGTCCCTTGCCCAAACCGCCGATTGCCGGGTTGCAGGACATCTCGCCAATGGTCGCGACCTTGTGGGTGATGAGAACCGTGCGCGCGCCATGACGGGCAGACGCGGACGCGGCCTCGCAGCCGGCATGGCCGCCGCCGATTACGATCACATCATATGTGGTTTCCGCCATGGGTCGCGCCTGTCAGTACCTGCGGGTGAACTCACAGCGCTTTTACTGCGGAACGCCGAAGGGGTCAAAACCCATTCCGACATCGCGGTGAATGCTTCATACCGATGTTGAACCCTCCGCAATGTTTCACATGAAACATTCTCGCCTGGCATTATTTGCCAATGCAGAAATCCCGGAAGATGACATCGAGCAGATCCTCGACATCGACCCGGCCGGTGACGCGTCCCAGCGCCCGCGCGGCCATACGCAGATCCTCCGCCACAAGCTCCGCCTCGCCATCCCAGCCCGCGAGCGCGGCCGCGATATGGCCGCGGCAATCGATCAGCGCATTGCGGTGCCGCTCCCGGGTGATCAGGGGTTCTTCCGTGCCCGAGAACAGTTCGCCCGCCCAGTCCGAGAGCGCGGCGATCAGCCCGCCGATCCCGGCACCGGTCCTGGCCGAAACGGCGAGCCACGTGCGCGCGCCGGACATGGCTTTGACCGCAGCGCCCGCATCGGTCGTGAGATCCGACTTGTTGAGCACACCGAGAAAGCCGGTATCTCCGAGGCCGTCGATTTCCGGCCCTTCGTCAAGGTCGTCCGGATCGATCACCCAGAGCACAAGATCCGCTTCGCTCAGCCTGAGCCGGGCCCGCTCAACCCCCTCGCGCTCGACCTCGTCCCGCGCCTCGCGAAGGCCCGCCGTATCGGCCAGCGTCACAGGAAAGCCGTTTAGATCGAGATGCACTTCGATCACGTCCCGCGTTGTTCCGGCATGTTCCGAGACGATCGCCACATCCCGCTCGGCCAGGCAGTTGAGCAGGCTCGACTTGCCGACATTGGGCCGTCCCGCGATCACCACCCGCAACCCGCCGCGAAGCCGCTCGCCGCGCCGGGCATCGTCGAGCTGCGCTTCGATCGCGTCCTTGAGCGCGGCAAGCTTCTCCTGCATCCCGCGGCTCACATCATCCGGCACGTCGGCCTCATCCGCGAAATCGATCTCCGCCTCGAAATAGGCGAGGCAATGCAGAAGTTCGGCCCGCCAGTCTTCGTACCGCCGCGCCACACTGCCGGACATCTGACGCACCGCCTGGCGCCGCTGCGCTTCGGTCTCGGCCTCGATCAGGTCACCGAGTCCCTCGACCTGGACCAGATCCATCCGGCCATTGCCGAACGCCCGCCTGGTGAACTCACCGGGTTCGGCCGGGCGCAATCCGCGCTGTTCCGCCAGCACACCCAGAACCGCCGCCACAACGGCCGGACTGCCATGCACGTGAAACTCCGCGACGTCCTCGCCGGTAAAACTGCCGGGCGCGGGAAACCAGATCACCAGACCTTCGTCCAGAACATCGCCCGATCTCGGCGCGCGGATTTTCCTGACCGCGGCCGTGCGCGGCGGCGGCAGCCGGCCGGCCAGTGCAATGGCCGCATCACCGGCCCGAGCGCCCGACACCCGGATCACAGCCACACCGCTTCGGCCTTTGCCCGAGGCCAGCGCATAGATGGTCTGCTCCGATATCATCGCCGCCCCGTCCGCGTTTCCTTCAGAAGAAACTCCATACCACCTTCCGGGCAAAGCCGTTTACACTCGCCGCCAAGACCGCAACATCTTACCCGAACCCCGAACTGCGCAAGGCTGCCCTGTCGATGACCGAGAACCGACTTCATCTGGAAACGAGTCCCTATCTGCTGCAACACGAGAACAACCCGGTCCACTGGATGCCCTGGGGCGAAGAGGCCTTCGCGCTCGCCAAGACAAACAACAAACCCGTTCTCCTGTCCATCGGCTATGCCGCGTGCCACTGGTGTCATGTCATGGCCCATGAGAGTTTCGAAGACCAGGAAACGGCCGACCTGATGAACGAGCTTTTCATAAACATCAAGGTCGACCGCGAAGAGCGCCCGGACGTCGACAAGATCTACATGACCGCGCTGCACGAAATGGGAGAGCAGGGCGGTTGGCCGATGACAATGTTCCTGACGCCCGAGGCCGAACCGTTCTGGGGCGGAACCTATTTCCCCCTC
>JBPCWF010000767.1:0-4073 GCA_051009775.1 Hyphomicrobiales bacterium
CACCGGGGGTGGGGGGGGGGGGGGAGGGGTGTTTCCGGGGCGGTTCAGGGTGGAGACATCAGGGCGGTGCTACAAAAGTCCCCCCCCGCGACAGGCACCGATTTTGACTATCTCATGCGTACGGCGCAGCGCGAGAGCGCGATGAAACCCGGCGCAAAATCAAAGACTTCGTCGGCGACGGGGCTGTTTCAGTTCATCGAACAGACTTGGCTTGCGACACTCAAGAAGTCCGGCCATGAACTCGGCCTCGGCAAGTATGCCGACGCCATCGAACGGCAGCCGGACGGTCGGCACAAAGTGACCGACCCGAAGCTGCGCCCGGCAATTCTTGCCTTGCGCAAGGACCCGCAGACGGCAGCGCTGATGGCCGGCGCCTATACCAAGGCCGCGGCTGCGAAACTGCAGCAGGCGTTCGGCCGCACACCGCTGGAGGGTGAGCTCTATATCGCCCATTTCCTCGGACCGGGCGGCGCAGTGCGGTTGATCAACGCGGCGCAGACGACGCCCGAGACCTCCGCCGCCAAGCTGTTTCCGAAAGCCGCGCATGCCAACCGGCCGATCTTCTATGACAAGGCGGGCAAGGCACGTTCCGTCGAGGCGGTCTATCAGAACCTGGTTGCCCGGCATGGGCCTGGCGAAGCCGTGTTCGCGAAAGCGAAGCCGGCCCCGCCTCCGGCCGTCCAGGTTCAGCCCGCGGTCGTCAGCATGCGCCTTGCGAGCCATTTTCAGGACAGATCGGCCGGCGCCGTTGAAGGCACCGGCAGGCCGTTTCAGTCGCTGTTCGTGACACCGGCCTCGGCGCCCGCGGTCGACCTGCCCAAGCTGCGCGACGGACCCGGACCGCTGGTGATCATACCCAATGCCCAGGCGAGTGCGGTGCAGAGCGCGGCGTCTGAACGGCCGGGCGCGATTGCGCCGCGCAAAGACGGCGGGCCGCTCAACATCATCCCGCGCGGCCCGACCGGCCTTCTGGACAAGCACGCCCCGATGTTGAGTCTGTTCAGGACAGACACCAGGCAAACGTGATATTCTGCACGTGGAGGGCGCATGACCAAATTGATGCAGTGTGGATTGCCCCGACTCACGCAATTCACTAACGTCTGTGCACATTGGCGATTCGCGCCGTAGTTTAGGGACGTACGGCTCAGTCATGCAGATGAACGGAACTATGGGATCTCCGTGGCCGCGCGCTTTTGCGGGTGCGGGTCGCGGCGTGGCCGCAATGGCGGGTGCGCTCGCCCTCACCATCGCAGTGCCCGCGGGCGGCCACGCGGCGGAAACGCCTCAGGAAACGGCGACCGAAACGACGGGCACGGTGGACGCATCGCAGCGGCCGGAGGTCGATCTGGCGCTGCAGCAGCGCCGCCAGTCGGACTGCATCCAGGGCAGCGACTGCGAGTACCGCATCACCATCGCAAATATGGGAACGGTCGCCTATGCCGGCGCGATCAACGTACTGGGTACGGCGAATTTCGAACTCGCAGACAGCGAGCGCGCCGATGCCGACGTCACATGCACCGGCGACGGCAACGCCCTGACCTGCCGGACAACGGCGCCGAGCCTGCCGCCGGGCAAGGCGGTGGAGTTCTCGATCATGCTGCGGGTGCCGCAGAGCATCAACGGCTCGGTGCGCAGCTGTGCCGTCCTGGCGTTTCCGGGGGCGGAGTTCGAAGACCCGCACCGCGATCTGGTGGCGATTGTGCAACTCGCCCTCAAGCTCAAAGGGTTCTACGCCGACGGTCCGGTCGACGGTGACCTCGGTCCGGGCACCCGCAAGGCGATCGAGGCCCTGCGCGAACGCGAGGCGCTGCCCGAAGGCGGCATTGACGGCGCCCTGATCACGGCCCTGTTCGGCCCGTTGGGCCTGATGCACAACGATGCCAATCTCGACAACAACCACGCCTGTGACGAAGTCGAACTGCCTGAAGTCAAGGTGGCGAAGCGCTCGAACCGGCGTCGGACTGCGCGCCAGCCCTCGCTAAGCGGTTTCGCGTCCGCGACCCACGGCACCGGCCGTCGAAACGGCCACAAGATGGAAGGGCTTGACTAAGGCCCCCGGCTTCCATCAAAAGCGGTTTTTGTTTCGAGGCGAGGGGCGGGGCTATGCTCGCAACACTCAGGGGTGCCTGGACACTTCTCTTCGGCGTCGCCCTGCTGGCGCTCGGCAACGGTCTCCAGGGCACGCTTCTCGGCGTGCGCGCGTCGCTTGAGGATTTCGGCCCGGTGGTCACCGGTGTGGTCATGTCGGCCTATTCGGTCGGCCTGCTGGTCGGCTCGTTCGAGACGCCGAAGCTGATCTCCCAGGTCGGCCATATCAGGGTGTTCGCGGCCTTCGCATCGGTCATCTCGACCGCGGCCCTGGTGTTCTCCGTTTTCGTGTCGCCGGTCACATGGCTCCTGTTGCGGTTCATGTCGGGCGTCTGCATGTCCGGTCTCTACATCGTGGCGGAAAGCTGGCTCAACCAGGCATCGAGCAACGAGGACCGCGGCAAGCTGCTGTCGGTCTACATGACGATCACCTTCTCGTTCATGGGGCTCGGCCAACTCCTGATGAACGTGGCGGATCCGTCCGGGTTCATATTGTTCATTCTGGTGTCCGCCCTGGTGTCGATCGCTCTGGTGCCGATCTCGCTTTCCCGGTCGGAAGCGCCGCGCGCCGAGACCCCGCGACCGGTCGGCATCGCGCAGATCTACCGCCGCTCGCCGCTCGCCGTCGTCGCCTGCTTCGGCAACGGCCTGGCTCAGAGTGCGTTCTTTTCCATGGGCGCGGTCTATTGCACGCTCCAGGGCTTCACAATCGCCGAAATATCCATCCTGATGGGTCTGCCGCTGATCGGGGTCGTGCTGTCGCAATACCCGATGGGCATCCTCTCCGACCGGTTCGACCGGCGCATGGTCCTGACCATCTTCACCTTCGCGAGCGCCGTGCTCGCGCTTGCCTGCATCACGGCCGCCAAGGTGTCATTCATAGGCCTGGCGGCTGCGATCACGGTGTTCGGATCGATCTCGCTGCCGCTCTACTCGCTGGCGATCGCCCATGCCAACGACCACATGGAAACCGACGAACTGCTCGGCGCGGCCGGCAAGCTCGTGCTTCTGTTCGGCATCGGCGCGAGTGTCGGCCCGTTCGCGGCCGGTGCCGCCATGCAGCAGATCGGGCCGCATGGGTTCTTCTTCTATCTGGGTGCGATCTATGTCCTGATCGGCGCCTTTGCGGTGTTCCGCATGACCCAGCGCGAGGCGGTGCCGCTCGAAGAGCAGGGCGATTACATGCTGGTCGTGCCGCGCTCGAGTTCGGTTGCCGTGGCCGCGGTGGTCGAGCAACTCGATACGTCCGGCGGCGGAGAGGAGCCTGACGCGGACGCCCGGGACGAAGCCGCGCCTTAGAGGATCTACGTCTGCGCGGGCCGCGATCATGGTGAACCCTTCCTTAAGGCTTGGCTGGCATTGTGCGCGAGGTGAGTGGGTTAGGTAAGTGATCTAGCAGCTATGTCAGACAGTCTTGAAGTCGCGTATCTCATGGAAGTCGCCGGCAGCCCGGAGATCTACATCCGGTCCAAGCTGGCCAGCGAACTTTCCGAGTTCCTTGACGATCCCGAAGCGACCGACGACGAGCGCGACGCCGTCTTTCCGGTGCTCATGAAGCTCGCGGAGGACACTTCGGACCTCGTGCGGCGTTCGCTCCTGGGCGGCCTTCGCCATTGTGCGCGTGCGCCGAGCGACCTGATCTTCGCCCTGGCCTCCGATATCGACGAGATCGCGAGCGACATTCTCAAGCATACGCCCGCGCTGCTCGACAACGAACTGATCGCCGTCGTCAAGATCTCCGACGATGTCCGGCGCATCGCGATTGCCGAGCGCGCCGGCCTGACACCGCCGGTGTGCCGGGCGCTGATCGAACATGGATCGCATGAGGTGATCCGCACGCTCCTGGATAACGCCGCCGCGCGGATCGACGCGTCGGGCTACGAGGCCATCAAGCGCCGCCACGGCAGTCTCGGGGCGCTGGAAAACCTTCTGATGAAACGCCGGGATCTGCCGCCGATGCTCGCCATCGGCCTGGTCGACACGGT
>JBPCWF010000768.1:0-2705 GCA_051009775.1 Hyphomicrobiales bacterium
GGTCAAAGCCGAGACCAGCACCGCGCCCCAGACCTGGCGCGCGCCTTCATAGGCCGCGCGGTGCGCGGGCATGCCGGTCTGGCGCAGGCGGTAGATGTTCTCCAAAACGACGATCGCGGCGTCGACCACCATGCCGACCGCGAATGCGAGACCGGCCAGCGAGATGACATTGATCGAACGGCCAAGCGCCGCCATGGCGACAAACGAGCCGACGACCGACACCGGGATGGCGATCGAAACGATCGCAGTTGCGCGGACCGAACGCAGGAACAGCATGAGGATGATGGCGGCCAATGTGCCGCCGACCCAGATGTTCTGCTGCACCAGATCGACCGACGAGTTGATATAGACCGTCTCGTCATAGACCTGCAGGAGCTTGAGCCCGGCACCCGGGATGGCCGATGCATTGAGCTCCTTGACCGCGACTTCGATGCCGGCCATGGTCTCGATGACATTGGCCCCGGTCTGGCGCTTGGCGTTGAAGGCGAGCGCCTGTTCGCCCAGAATTCGTATGTTCGAAACCGGTTCCTTGTAGGCGAATTCGACCTTCGCGATATCGCCGACGGTAACGCGCGCGACGCGTCCGGTGGTGTCGTCGCGGATGGACCGCAGAACCACTTCGCGAATGCCCGCGACCGTATTGAGTTCGCCCTCCGTCCTGACCACGTAACGGCGTTTGCCCTCGTCAACGTCGCCGGCGCTGATCGCGGCGTTCGAGCGTCTGAGCGCATTCACGACATCGCTGACCGTCAACCGGTAACGGGCGAGCAATGCCGGCCGGACCACGACCTGGATCTCCCGCTCGCTGCCGCCATAGACGGTAACTCCGCTGACGCCCGGGACACGTTCGATCCGTTCCTGAACGACGTTTTCGATGAAATCGCCGTACTCGTGGACCAGCTTGGTGTTACCCGGCAGCCGGGTCAGGATGAACCAGGCGATCGCCTGATCCTCCGCGCCCGCGGTCCGCAAGGTCGGTTCGTCGGCCTCCTCGGGATAGCCGGTGACGCGGTCGAGACGGTTGGCGACGAGCAGCAGCGATCTGTCCATGTTCGCGCTGATATCGAATTCGAGCGTGATCGTGCCGCGGCCCTGCTCTGAGCGGCTCTCGATCGCGGCCAGCCCGGTGATGCCCTTGAGCTCTTCTTCCTGGCGGTTGACGATCTCGCGCTCGACCTCGGCCGGCGCGGCGCCCGGCCAGATGGTTTGCACGGTGATCACCGGCCTGTTGACGTCGGGGGTGAGCTGGATCGGGATGGTCTGCAGCGCCACCCAGCCGAACATGACCGTCATCAGGACCGCCGAGATGACGGCGATCGGCCGCTCAATGGACAGGCGGATAATGTTCATTACGATCCCGTGTCGATACGGACCTTGGCGCCGGGCTGAAGGCGTTCATTGCCGCGAATGACCACTTCCTCGCCATTCTTCAGACCTTTGACGACTTCAATGCGGCCGCCGGCCGCTTCGCCCAGTTCGATCGGACGCAGTTGGGCGCTGCCTTCGGCGACCACGTAGACGACGCTCTTGCCGCTGCGCTTGATGATCGCGTCCTTGTGCACCGTGATGACCTGGCGCTTGACGCCGACCGGTACGCTGACCGTGACCGACTGCGCGTCCGCTAGCGTGCCGAGGCGTTCCTCGAAGGTCGGCGAAAAACGCACCGTCCTGGTCCGGGTCAGCGGATTTTCCGTCGGCAACGCGGCCCGCACCACGGCGCTGTGCACGCTGCCGTCATCGAGCGTGAATGACACTCTGGTTCCGGCCTTGAGGCTCGACGCGCGGATCGACGGAACGTCCGCCTCGACTTCGAGCGACTGGTCGGCGAGCATGCGCACGACCGGGTCCCCGGTGCGCACATAGGAGCCGGCCTCAACGGAGCGGCGCGTGATCACGCCGGCATAAGGCGCCTTGATGCGGGCATATTGCAGATTGAGCCGGTTGAGTTCAACGGAAGCCCGCTTGCCGGCGATTTGCGCCTCGGACTTGCGAATGAGTGCCTTGGCCCGTTCGACGTTGCGTTCGGCATCTTCGTAGCGCGCCTTCGAGAAAGCCTGGGAGCCCTTGAGCCCCTCATAGCGCTTGAATTCCTGCTCGGACAGCCGCAACGCGGCCTTGGAGGACTCAAGGTCGGCCTCCGCCTCGCTCAGCTCTCCTTCCGCGACCGCAAGCTGCGCCTCGAGCAGTGCGGTGTCCAGCTCGGCGATCACCTGGCCCTTATCGACCCGGTCGCCGACTTCGGCGTGAAACCGGTCGACCGCGCCGCCGATGCGGGCGGCGACTTCGCCGCTTTGCAGGGCGACGAGACGGCCGATCACCGGTACGGTCTGGGTCAGCGGCTCGACGCGGATGCGGTCGACGCGCACGAGCGATTCCTCCTGCGAAAAAGCAGGTTGCGGCGCGCCCAAAAGCACCAACGCGCCCAGTGCGATAATGCAACGCAATGTGTTCATGTCAGTCCGTTTACACCGTTCTGCGCTACAGCGCCATGCCGCCCGGCCACACAACCCCGTGAGGGCATTGGCGATGCACTCTAGGGGTCACTGCGGCATCGGTATGTCCTGCGCATTCGGCACCACATAGCCGCGCTGCACGGCCGGGCGCTCCGCAATCCTGACATACCAGTCTCGCACACGCGGAAACTCTTTCAAATCAATTGTTTGCCACTCGAACCTGGAGATCCAGGGCCAGATGGCAATATCCGC
>JBPCWF010000769.1:0-20977 GCA_051009775.1 Hyphomicrobiales bacterium
CGGCATCGCCATCGCGAGCACAATCGGCGTCGCCTTCGCAGCAAACCTGTTCACCCTGTTCCTGTTCTACGAGATCCTGACGCTGTCGACCTATCCGCTGGTCACCCACAAGGCCAACGACGAGGCGGTCGCCGGCGGGCGCACCTATCTGCTGCTGCTGCTGGGGACATCGATGGTGCTGCTCTTGCCCGCGATCATCTGGACCTGGGTCGAGGCTGGCACGATGACATTCGCCCTTGGCGGCATTTTCGGCGAAGAGGTCGGCCCCGGCACTTTGGGGGTCTTGATGCTGCTCTACGCCTACGGCATCGGCAAGGCGGCCTTGATGCCGATCCACTTCTGGCTGCCCGCCGCCATGGTCGCGCCGACGCCAGTCAGCGCACTCCTGCACGCGGTTGCGGTCGTCAAGGCGGGCGTGTTCTCGATCGTCAAGATCATCGTCTATGTGTTCGGCATCGAAGCGCTGTCGCAGGCCGGCACCGCCGGATGGCTGCTGTATGTTGCGGGCGGCACAATCCTGATCGCCTCGGTGGTCGCGCTCAAGGCCGACAATCTGAAACGGCGTCTGGCCTATTCGACGGTCAGCCAGCTGTCCTATGTGGTGCTGGCGGCAGCGATACTCGCACCGATCTCGGTGGTCGGCGCGGCGATGCATATCGCCGCTCACGCGGTCAGCAAGATCACGCTGTTCTTTGCCGCCGGCTCGATCTACACCGCCGCGCATCTGACCGAAGTCAGCCAGCTCAACGGCATCGGCCGCAAGATGCCCTGGACCATGGGGGCTTTTGCCATCGGGGCGCTCAGCATGATCGGCGTGCCGCCGACCGCCGGCTTCCTGAGCAAGTGGTACATACTGATGGGCGCGATGGACACCCAGCAATGGGTCGCGGTCGGTGTGATCATAGCCAGCACGCTGTTGAACGCGGCGTATTTTCTGCCTGTCGTCTACGCGGCGTTCTTCCGTGCGCCGGATGAAAATGCCGACGGGCACGATCACGGCGAGGCGCCGCTGCCGATGGTCATCGCCCTGACCGCGACGGCGGCGGGGACGATCATCCTGTTCTTCTTCCCCAGCGTGCCGCTCGCCCTGTCCAAGATGCTGGTCGGAGGATAACCCATGTCTGAGTCTGATCATTGGCTGACGAGGCCCGAGACGATCAAGCGCATCTGGATCGGCTCCTGCGCGGTTCTGGCGCTGCTGGTGCTGAGCGATGTCGTGGTCCATCACCATGCTCACTTCGGTGTCGACGGTACGTTCGGGTTCTATTCCTGGTACGGCTTTGCCGCCTGCGTCGTTTTGGTGGTCGGCTCCAAGGCGCTTGGCGCGGTCTTGAAACGGCGGGATACCTATTATGATTCTTAGCGCCGCCGTGCCTCCCGGCGTCATCCTGATCCTTGCCGGATTCCTGCTGCCTGCGCTGCAAGGGCATGCCAGGACCGCGGTGCTGCTGATCGCGCCTGTGATCACTCTGGGCCTGATATGGCAGGTGCCCGATGGCGCGGCGCTGACGGTTGGGTTTCTGGACTACACCCTGACGCCGGTAAAGGGTGACGCCCTCTCGCGGCTGTTTGCCGCGATTTTCGCGATCATGGCGTTCGGCGGCGGCTTGTTTGCGCCCAATCAGGAGAGGGTGGCCGAGCTCAGCGCGGCGTTCGTCTATGCCGGGTCCGCGATCGGCGTCGCGTTCGCCGGCGATCTGATCACCGTGTTCGTGTTCTGGGAAATCATGGCGCTGGCGTCGACGCTGGTGGTCTGGAGTGCCGGTGAAAAGGCGTTCGGCGCCGGCATGCGTTACGTTTCGATCCACCTGCTCGGCGGCGTCCTCTTGATGATCGGGGTGATCGGAGAGGTGGCGGCCACGGGCTCGGTGGAATTCACCGCCATGCAGCCCGACACGGTGGCGCGGTGGTTCATTCTCGCGGGTTTCCTGATCAACGCCGGCGCGCCGCCTCTGTCTGCCTGGCTGCCGGATGCCTATCCCGCGGCATCGTGGAGCGGCATGGTGTTTCTCTCCGCGTTCACCACCAAGACTGCGGTCTACGTTCTGTTGCGCGGCTTTCCCGGGGCGGAGATCCTGATTTTCGTCGGGCTCTACATGGTGTTCTACGGCATCGTATACGCGATCCTGGAAAACGACATGCGCCGGATCCTGGCCTACAGCATCATCAACCAGGTCGGCTTCATGGTGTGCGGCATCGGCATCGGCACGGCCATGGCGCTCAACGGCGCGGCGGCCCACGCCTTCACGCACATCATCTACAAGGCGCTGTTGCTGATGTCGGCGGGCTCTGTGCTCTACATGACCGGCAAGAACAAATGCACCGATCTGGGCGGCTTGTTCCGCACCATGCCGCTGACCGCGACATGCGGCATCATCGGCGCTCTGTCGATCTCATCCTTCCCGTTGACCTCCGGCTTTATCAGCAAGTCGATGATTTCCCAGGCCGCAGCGGACGAGCATCTGATGATCGTGTGGATGTTGCTGGCCGCCGCATCGGCCGGTGTATTCCTGCATGCCGGCATCAAGTTTCCATGGTTCGTGTTCTTCCAGAAGGATTCCGGCCTGCGGCCCGAAGAGCCGCCCTGGAACATGAAGGCCGCCATGGTGCTGTTCTCGGTCCTGTGCATCGGGCTCGGCGTGTTGCCCTATCCGCTCTACGATCTGTTGCCGCATCCGGTCGACTATGTGCCCTACACGCTGAGCCACGTCACCAGCATGCTGCAGCTCCTCCTGTTCTCCGGCCTTGCCTTCTTTCTCATGCTCGGCATGCTCAAGCGGACTTTGACCATCACGCTCGACTTCGACTGGTTCTATCGCGGCTTCGGCAAGATTCTGGCCAAGGAGTTCGATCTCAGAAGCGCTCGGGCATGGGGCAGGGTGGTCGAACGGCTGTACGGTGCGGTGGTGCGTTTCGTCGGCACGCTCTATCGCCATCACGGCCCGCAAGGCGTGCTGGCCCGCTCCTGGCCGACCGGCAGCATGGCGATCTGGACCACCATCCTGCTCGGGGCCTATCTCGTACTCTACTACGTGGCGCTGTGACCGTTCGAGCCCGGCCGAGAACGCCGGGCAAGCCGCGCATTTGTCCGGGCGGCCGCCGGTCCGTCGGTCGCAACTGCGTGTCGGGCGTGTATTGAGCGCGAAGCACCTCGATCACCCGCGGCCACGACGGGGCAAGACGGATTCTGGTCTTGGAATTTGTTTCGAATCAAGTCGGCGCACAAAATTGCCTTGTGGAAAACACAATGTAGACTAATGATTGCGGTTTTAAGTATTTTAAACCGCAACCTGCGCTCGTGTATCTCCTTCCATTTAATTCGAAGCAAATACTTGAAAATGCTGTACTAAACTGGCATCCATGTCGGAATGGAGAGCCGATTTGGTGGTGCCTTTTAACGAACTTGACGATTGAATGCAGAAAATACAGAAATCTACTTGTAGTCTAGCCACGATTACGCCACATAGGGGCAGTTTAATCCTCGCCGTTCGGCGGGCCTGTATCAGTTAAGAAGACATGGTTTCGTACGGAGACTAGAGCGGCGTGATACGCACTAAGTGAGTGTATTACGGGGGTGCCGCGCCAGGCGCCGTGGATCGGTGTACTGGTATCTCGACACTGGCAAGCACGACCGACATTGAACTTATAACACAACAAACGGAAAACGACGACATGGAGACTAAGGCTGAACTGGTTGAACTTACAGCGGAAATCGTGTCGGCATATGTTGGCAACAACCCCGTGTCCACGACGGATCTGCCTGTTTTGATCAACGACGTGCACAAAGCACTTTCCAGCGCAATAACCGAAGCGGAGAAGCCGGAGAAGCCGGAGCTTAAGCCTGCCGTGGCTATTCGCCGTTCGGTTACGCCCGATTACATCATCTGTCTTGAGGACGGAAAGAAATTCAAGTCGCTGAAACGCCATTTGCGTACGCACTACAACCTTAGCCCGGACGAATACAGGGAGAAGTGGAGCCTGCCGCGCGACTATCCGATGGTTGCGCCCAACTATGCAGAGGCGCGCTCCCAACTCGCCAAGAAAATGGGCTTGGGCCAGAAGGGCCGCAAAGGGGCTAAATGAACGATTGGCGTCATACGCCGAAGAGAAAGCCCGCCGGAAGGCGGGCTTTTTTCTTGCCAGCCCGCTTTTTGCCTGCCTGAGGTGAAGCTGACAGGCTTGGATTTCCGGCACTACAAACTTGCACGGAATCCTCTTTCAATTCATATTGGTACAACTGATTCTTCAGCTATTTCAAAGAGGTGGTTCGGAAGTGGTCGCGGCATCTTCGGAATTCGCCTTCAGAGCCCAGCTGGTTGTTCCTGAACAGCGGCAACTGTACGACTACTGGCTCGGACTGACCGACGGTCGCACGATGCCTTCACGGGCCGACATCCGTCCGGCCGACTTCCCACATCTTCTGCCCCTGATAAGCCTCATCGACGTCGAGCATGAAACCCATCGGTTTCGGGTCAGGTTGGCGGGCACCCGGCTCCGGGAAGTCTTTGACCGTGAAATCACCGGCGCGTACCTGGAGGATCTGGACTGGGGCGACATGACGGAATACTGGCTGTCGGCCTATAACCGCGTGGTTCAGGCCTGCAAGCCTGCGCAGGGCATGGTGCGGGGACCGCGCAAAACGAAAGATCACCTGGTTCAGTTCTGGTTGCGCCTGCCGCTGTCGAACGACGGCGCAAGGGTGACGATGATCCTGTGCTACGACGCCTTTGTGCCATCTGCGGAAGCCGCGGACATGCCGTTGCTCAAAGAGCGCATGGCCTTCGCGTCCATGGCCGGAGGCATGGAAGCGTAGGCTGGCCGGCCTTTGCCAACCTGGACCCTATTGTGCCATCCAAGTCTATAGCGTGCATAAGTCCGGGTCTGCGGCATAAGCCGCTCAGACATATTCCACACGCATGACGATTTTCGCCAGCCACTCGACCGGTTGGTTGTAACGGACATCCTCGGTCGAACCGAGGGGGACCAGCGTGTAGGTGTTCGAATTGCCCTTCACGACGCGCCGCAGCAAGACCGTGCCGCCGTCCAGTCCGACCAGGGCGTCCCGGCCGAGTGCGCTTGACATGTCGTCGCCGAACAGCTTGTTGGCGATTAGAATGCATCCTGCCGGATAGGGGCCCTGGGGCTCGTCAATGCGCACGGCAACCGGTTGCTCCGCGGGAATATCGAGTGCAATCGACTGCGGGTCGCCCGCGCCGGGGTGATCGCGCACAATGCCGCCCTTGCCGATCGTGCCCAACATCGAGACCTCGCCGCGGTCGTCGCTCACCAGCAGTTTGACCGGATCGATGCCGAAGGCATCGGCGATTCTCTCGAGCCAGTCGGTCGACACCGTCATGTTCGAGGTTTCCAGGCGCTGGATCGTTTGCGCGGTGGTGCCGATGCGGTCAGCCAGCGCCTGCAGCGTCCAGCCGCGCTGTTTGCGAAAATATCGGATACGCGTTTCCATCGGATTTTCCACGTCTGGTCACTGATCAGACCGCGATAGAGTGTCTTTTTTAGAGGCGGGCATCCAGAGATTTATCCCCGGAGAGGATTGGTCGGGTAAATAATCCGATCAAAGGTATTTATTCCTATATTTTATGGGAATAAGATCCAGTATTCCAATGGGATTGATCAATTGTCATGACACCTAAACACGCGCAGACCGCGCCACGGCTTCCGGATCATACCAGCGAAACCGCAGATTCCGGACACGGTCCGGCACCTGCATTCGTGCCGCGCCGTGTCAGCGGGCAGGCAATGGCGCAGTGCCGTTTTGTCGAGTCCGCCGTTGCCATCTCTTTTCGGGTCTGTCAGACGGAGCTTCGGGCGCCATCGCGCCGACGCGCTCGCGTGGCGTTCGCCCGCCAGGTGGCGATGTATCTGGCGCACGTGTCTTTCGGACTGACCTATACCGACATCGGCCGCTGTTTCGACCGCGACCGCACCACGGTCGCGCATGCGTGCCGTCTTGTCGAGGATCGCCGGGATGCGCCGTCTCTGGATGCCGCCCTGGATTATCTGGAGGCGGCGGTTCGCTTGCGGGCGGACGGAGACCTGCATCCGCGTGCCGCAACGCGCATATTCGCATAAACGGGTCCGGGCGTGATGATGTCGGAACGGCAGATCGAACGCGAAGCCAGGCGGGTGTTCAGGCGGCTCACCGAGCCGGAAGCCCATCTGCGCAGCCTGGCGCCCCATCTCTGTGCGGACAGTGGGTGGGGCGTGTTCGTCAGGCGCAACGAGTTCCAAAAACCGGTAGGCACGATTGGTGCGGAACTGCTCGCTGCGTTCATTGAACGGGACTGGATTCACAAGGACGGTGCCGGCCGCGCTCATCTGAGCCATGCCGGTCTGTCGTGGTACCGACGCCTGGTCGCTCCCGAGGACCCGTATCAGCGGCAGCACCAGTCGCGCGCGCAGCGCCGTGTCACCGATGCGGATGGGGCGAGCGCCGTGGTCACCGTCAACACCGCGGAGAGCCCGCTGACATGGCTGCGCGCCCGGCGCGACGGCCAGGGAAAGCCGATGCTGTCCGCGGCCCAGTTCGAGGCTGGCGAACGGTTGCGGCGTGATTTCGAATACGCGCAGATCAGACCGCATGTGACCGCCAATTGGGACGCCGAGGTCAAGGCCCGGCGACGTGCCGCAGGCTCCGGCGCGAGCGGGCATGTTTCCGACACGGCAATTGCGGCAAAGCAGCGCTTCTACCTCGCGCTTGAGTCCGTTGGACCTGAACTGGCAAGCGTTCTGGTTGAGACCTGCTGCCTCCTGAACGGTTTGTCGGTCGCCGAGAGAAAGCTCGGCTGGCCGCAGCGTTCAGGCAAGCTGGTGCTGCACATTGCGCTTAATACCCTTGCCAGACACTACGGTTATTTGAACCGTGAGCCGACGCGGCGGTCGGTGGCGCGGCACTGGGGAGCGAAGGGCTACAGGCCCGCGTTGTGAAGCGCCGTTGCGGTCGTCTCAGGAAGCTGCCGGCGCATGCTGCAGCGCAGCCTGTGCGTCGCGACGGATCCGCTCGACCATGGAGCGCAGTCCGTTTGAGCGTTGCGGCGTCAGGTGGTCATCGAGGCCCATGCTCGCGAACATCGCGATCGCATCGGTCTCCAGGATGTGTTGTGCGGTCTGGCCGGAGAACACCCGGAACAGGACCGCAATCAGTCCGCGGACGATATGGGCGTCACTGTCGCCGACGAATGTGAGAACAGGGCTTTCGGGCGTTGTGCGGTCGACGGTGGTGTCGAGCCAGACCTGGCTGACGCATCCCTGCACTTTGTTTTCGGCCGAGCGCTGTTCGTCTGTGAGAGGGCAGAGCTCGCGGCCGAGCTCGATCACATACCGGTACCGGTCCTCCCAGTCGTCGAGGAATTCGAAGTCTTCCAGCAGTTGGCTGACACTGGACATGATATTTCGGTCACCCTGGCCGACACAATGATCGGGTAACAGATAGAACTCACGGCGCGCGAACACAAGGGTCTGGGCACATTGGGTCTCAACGGTGCGGATGAAGAAAGGCAGCACCACGGAGCGGCGAAAGGGCAGGGGAAAACCGCTCCGTGGTGCTTTCAGGGCAGGCTGGTGGCTGCCTCAGCTGCAGGAAAGATCTGATCGTTTTGTTATTACGATCTTCCCATAATCCCGCCAAACCCTGACGTCTGTGTGGTCCAAAGGCCCCGGTTCCCCGCACTGCGGGGAGCCGCCCTTTACGCCCTGGCCTTGCGACCGGGACCACTCCATTCCGGAATAAGATCCTCAATGGTTAGTGTGTTCTGCGAGTCTGGCTGACCCGCGTTGGAAGCGCCTGAGGGCGCGTTCGTTTCCGTGCTGCCGGTATGCAGCGGTTCGGCGTTGTCGCTGACCTGGAATTCGGTCGTGAGGTCGATCAGGCCGGCCGAACTGTCTTCGCTGTTGCGCGCCGGCGCCTGTGGCGCGAGATCCTCTTCGGCGGCCTTTTCGTCGCCATGCGCCCATCTGTAGATCGTGCGAACGCTGTAACGTGCTTTTCTCTCAAATGTCTGCCAGGCAGCGCTGCCGGCCTCGCAGATATGCGGTTTCCGCGCGCACAGGCTCGCCACATCCTCTACCGTCGATACGGCAGCGCCAAGCGCGTCGCTGGCGGACAGCGAGCTGTGCTCAGTGTCGGCCGGCTGGGCCCGATCAGAGCCCTCGTCGCCGATTGGCAACAGGAACACAATGACCGCCAGCCAGAAAGCCGTTCTGATAATGTACATATGTCTGCCCTTTCCCTTTCAGGTTGGCCGGACACTAGCAAATAGGTCTTGAAACGAAGTAATTATCAGCGTTTGCATTTATAAAAACAAGTCGTAAAAGTATAATATCTTGAATTTTGAAATATATATTGAATAATACGAAGCGTATTTTAGATAGTATTGAGTGTATTGAGAGGAAAATTTGCTCGGTAATTGGATAAAAGTTTAGCAATGAGGAGGCCGCGGCGGGCGCCAAGGGCCGCGTGCGCCGCATGGCGGAGGCGCGGGAGCGCCGTCCGGCGCCGACCCATCAGTCTTAACCTGTATGGCAACCGGTGCTCCCCGGGATCGCTCTGCTTCTCATATGCCGCGCAGTGCGCGTGTTAATGTTTCGTCAACCAACTCACCAAAAAAGAGTCAGCAAAATACCGGTTTCACCATGTTGAACGGCTCAACTGGGGGCATGGTTTGAGTTTCCTTAAGGCCCTTGAGCGATCATCCCGTGTTGACTGGGATGGCACCCATATTTGGCGTGTGGGAATGATAGAAAACAAGGCATTACTGCCGGGCAAGACCCTGTTTGGACCCTTTGTGCACGAGTCCGTACGTGACGATGCGTGGTCGCATGCGCGCCATCACTCGTTCATCGTGTCCCATGCTCTCGGCGCTGCCATGGCGGCGGTGACGGTGCCGCTCTACTGGCTGGTGAACGGTACAATCGACGCGGTCGTGGTCGCCGCCCTGTGTTGGATGACGACGCCCGCCGCCGTTGCCTATTTCTTAATGCGCACCGGTGCCCTGCAGGCCGCGCATTTCATGTCGTCTTCAATCCTGGCGGTCCTGATCGGCGCGGTCGCCGTCCAAACCGGCGGACTGAGCTCGTTCCTCATTTTCTGGATGCTGGTCGTTCCGGTCGAAGCCGCCATGTCGGGATCGCGCCGGGTTGTCGTTTTTTCCCTGTTGCTGTCCTTCTGTGTGATTGCCGCGCTCGGGTTCGCCGAGCATGCCCAGTGGTTGCCGGCCTCTCTGGTGCCGGATGTTCAGCGCAAGGCCGTCATGGCGGTCGGGCTGGTCTCGGCGCTGGCCTATATCGGGATGCTCGCCGCGACGATCGACCATCTCTACGGAAAATCGGAGGAGGCCGTTCAAGACAGCGCACAGCGCTATCAGTTGCTGGCCGAGAACGCGACCGACATGATTACGCGCCATGAGACCAATGGCGATGTGTCTTTCGTATCCGGCGCCGCGAACCGTCTTGTCAGCTGTGAGCCGCAGGCATTGCTGGGCAGGGGATATGTCGGGCTGATCAGGCCCGAGGATCGGCAGGCGTATGTGTCGGCCCTCGTCACCGCGGCTGAGACCGGAGAGCCCGCCAGTGCCGAGTTCCGCCTGTCGAACGAAGCGGCAGGCAGTGCAACGGGCCAGGCCTACAAATGGGTTGAGCTTAATTGCCGCCCGATCATCAACGGATCGGACGTCGAGGGGCCGCTGCAGTTGGTTGCGGTCTCCCGCGACATCACCCACCGCAAGGAACAGCAGGAAGAGTTGCGCAAAGCGCGCGATCTGGCGGAACAGGCCAGTTCGGCCAAAACCGTATTTCTGGCCAACATGAGCCATGAGCTGCGCACGCCGCTCAACTCGGTGATCGGTTTCGCCGAGATCCTCGAACGTGATTTCATCGCGGGCGGCACCGCGCAGGCCCATGGCGAATATGCCGCCTTGATCAGACAGAGCGGAGAGCATCTGCTCGGCGTCGTCAACGATCTGCTCGATATGTCTAAGATCGAAGCCGGACAGATGAGCCTGTGTTTCGACTCCGTCGAGTTGAACGAGATCGTGTCCTATTGCGAGCAGTCCGTATCCGCATCCGCCGATGCCTCCGGCGTTGAGCTTGTGCTCGATCTGGAGCAGGACGGAATCGACCTCGAGGCCGACCAGCGCGCCTGCAGGCAGATCATGCTCAACTTGCTGTCCAACGCGATCAAGTTCTCCGATGCCGGCGGCAGGGTCGTTATCCGGACCATCTCTGACGGCCGCACGGCGCGAGTTTCGGTGCGCGATCAAGGCGCCGGCATTGCGCCGGAATTGCTGGGCAGGCTCGGGCAGCCGTTTCTTCAGGCGGATGGGGCCTACAGCAAGGGCCACGAAGGGGCCGGCCTCGGTCTGTCGATCGTCAAGGGCCTGATCAGGCTGCACAGCGGCTGGATCGATATAGAAAGTGAAGAGAATTCGGGAACCTGCATCACGGTGAGCCTTCCCGTGCGGCAGTCAGGCGAAGCTGAGGCCGCGCAGGACGTTTGCGACGCGGCCGCCGAGCGCGAGGCACTTGAAATCACCGCCTAGATCAGAATAGGGCGGAGCAACGCACACAACGGGGTGTTGAAATGGTACGCAAAGCCAAACAGGGGGTCATTGTATCGGGCAAGAGCCCGATCATCAGCGTGGTCGCGGGCCTGTGCTTCAGTGTCGCAATCGCATACAACGCGCTCGGCCGGCAGGATGCCCGTCACCCGGCCCCGATCGAGGGCTTCTGGAACCTGCAAACCGGCTCGACCACTAAGCAGAGCACCGCACTGCAGCCAAGGGGCACGGACCGGCGCAACGGCCGCTTCAAGCCGAGCAAAGTGGTGTCGGACATTCAGCGCGACCTCACATCGATGGGACTCTATGGCGGCGATATCGACGGACTGAACGGTCCGCGAACGCGTGCGGCCATCATGCGCTACGAAAAGAAGTATCAGTTGCCGGCGCGGGGCCTTCCGACAACCCGTCTCCTGGAGCATATCCGCTTCAACAAGCGCATCCTGGACGCGGTCGAGAGTTCGCCCAAGCCGAACAAGCCGGGCGCAAACCATAAGGTGCATCTGGTCCAGACAGGACTGGCGGAGCTCGGCTACAGTCCCGGCCCGGTTGACGGCGTTCTGGGCGAGCAGACCAAGCAGGCGATACGTGAGTTCGAGCGCCACCGGCGCCTGCGCGTGACCGGGCAGGTGTCCGACATGCTGATCCGTGAACTGCACAAGATGACCGGCCTGTCGAGCCTCGATCTCGATAACATCAACGGCTGACGGCCGGAAGGCGCGGCCCGCGCTCGGGCCGGGTCCAACACACAGTCAAATTCAAGATCCAGCCAGAAACGGCGGTGCCGGGATAGGGCCGACTGCGTCACGTGTCGGCGTGCCGCGGACGGACGGACCCGTCCCGTCAGCATCGAACGATCTGAGACGGGGCGGGATCAGGCGCCTGGCGGCAGGGCTGCCGTCAGTTCGCGGCCGAGGCGAGTTTGTTGGCTGAATCCTGACTGTTCTGCTGGCGAATGCGCCAGAACCTCATGACCCGCTGCGCGGTTTCATTGGTCACCTGGTTGTAAAGCGCAATCAGCTTGCAGGACTGCTCGATCGAGCGGTCGGAATCGGGCCAGACATAATTGATGAATGTCGAGTATGTCGACTGGTCGAAATCGCAGGACTTGCAGACGATCGCCAGACCCTCGCCGGAGCGGTCCATGATCGCGCGCCGCGTGGTCGGAATGTCCAGTTCGGCGACGCGCGCCAATCCGCAGATGAATTCCGGGATCTTGCGCTGCTTCACCAGTTCGACCAGCTTGTTCTGATCGAGCTCGCCATTGCGATAGAGGTCTTCGATCAGCACCTCGGGCTTGCTCTTGCCATCCTTGCGGACTTTCGAGTGGTTCTCGATCTTTTCGCCGACGTCCTGCAGCATCTCGTCAAGCTTCTCAGCGTTGACCATGTTGGTCTGTTCGAGAATCTTGTTTTTGATGTCTTCGGACACGAATGTCAGCATGTCTTTCATGAGATCGGCCGGAAGGTCCGGGCGATCGACCAGCGGTGCTTGCAGGCGTTCGCTCGACTCCGACCGCGCCACGACCTTTTCCATGGTGTCGCGTGCGATCTTGGCACTCTGGTTCTTCACCAGGCCTTCGACCACCCGGTCGTCACCTTTGTCGACCAGCACGTCTGAGAGTTGTTCACCGATGTCGTCGCGTTTGGTAATTGCGAACAGGTGATCCTGGCTCTTCTGCTTGGCGATCTCGATCAGATCGCTTTCCACCAGAACGGGACTTTGCGTGATGACCGGTTGCGCGACACTGATCTCGTCGCCCGCCAGGCGCCGGATCAGATCCGGCGGCGCGGCGGCTTCCGCGGCAAGTTTCACCGCCAGTTCCTCACGCACTTTGCGTTCCAAGTCGTAGGCGACTTTGCCCATGATCTCGCCGAAATACTGCGACTCTGTCGCATTGTAGGAATCGGGAGATTCCAGAAACACATCGGTGATCTCGCGCAGCAGTTCGCGGCGGCGCGAACTGGAATTCTCACCGGCGAGCTCAACCAGTCGCTCCAACTTGTTCCGAGCTTGACTCATACAAACCCCCAAAAGGCCAAACGGTGGGTTGCCCCATAACGTGAGCGCATCATGGAGCAAATTGGTAAAGACGAGGTTTGCATAACATCCGGTTACCCCCGCCATGGGCGCTGCGTGTTAGACGTTTATTAACCATAACCCTGATCTAATGCGTTTGTGGTGGGCGGATCGAAAACAACGATCGCATCATCACCAGCCTCGGAACAAAGGACAGCCGAGTAGGGGACCGAAATGGCCGAAATCGTCGAGTTGAAGACCTCTCAGTACAGGCGCGCCGCGCGGCGCCGACCGGCGGGACCAGCCCATGTCGTAATTTTTCCGGGTGTGCGGATCGAACGGCAGAAATTCTCGCTTGCCGACCGGCTGGACAAGCCAAGGCAGGCAAGCGCCCGAAGCCGGGTCAGGGGCCGCATTTCCGAGCGCGACAAGTGAGGCGGGCCGGGCCTGCCCCCGGCCATTGAAATACGCCCCCGGGGCGTGCTCCCCAGGCGGGCATCCGGCGGTCGCCGGGATCTCCGCATCATCATAAGAAAGCGACGCGAACTGTGCCCAGCCGGATGACGTTCTCACCTCCGGACGCCGCCCTGTGGCGCCGTATCTTCGTTCTCGCCGTCATCGTCGTGACCATGACGGCGTGCCGCACGACCGGCGACTTCGGCCGCGTGAAGCCGTCCTACTACTACGACACGCTTGTGCCAAAGATGCAGCACACCTTTCGCAAGCATAAGGTTGCCCACCGCTCGACCTATCCCTTGACCGAGGATGAGGAGGAGATGCGCGCGCGCAGCTTCACCATCATCAATAACGGCAGGTTGCCGGCGATGGTCCAGGACCAGGGCTTCCAGCGTGAGCGCAGGGTCGATCATTCGACCGGGTCGGCCGATCTATACGACCACCCATACCCCCGTGAGCCCGATGTTCTGCTGGCCGTGATCGATGAGGATCTCAAACTTGTCCGACCGTTCGAACGTGTCGCGGTCAGGGTGCAGAAAACCGACAAGCGGCGTTTGCGCGACTTGAGACAGGGTGGCGACGTTCCCGCACAGCACGTGCTGAACGCGACGGCGCGGGTCGAGGAAAACCGTTCGGTCGTCGACCGCACCCTCTTGACACTGCACAACCGGATCGACGATTACGAAGTCGAGATGCGGCGCAGCCTGCTCAAATATCCGGGCCCGCACAAGCACAAGCTCAAGAACGCCATAGGCCGGCTGGCCCAACGCGTCCGAAAGCTGGAAATGCGGATGCGCAGGCTTTCCGACCCCAACGGCGTGGATCACTATTCAGATTTAATGGGTTAGCCTTCGGCTGACTTGATCGACCGCGAGGCGCATTTGGATGCGGCCAAGTGGCGTTCCACCACGTCCAGCTGTGACCGGTCCGGGATGAACGCCCGGAACAGAACCAGCCCCGTCGACGTCGGCGTTCGCACGACGATGGCGTCGTCGGGCCGATCACCGCTGGTCGAGGGTTCGAACGTGTCGCCTTCGCGCACGATCATGAGCTTGATGCTGGGGACGCCGGCCTGGCGGTCATTCAGGGTGTAGACGTTGTCTCCGGTCTCGCTGTAGACGCTGACCGACCAGTAGGTCGGCGGAATTTTGCCTTCGATCAGCAACGGACGGTCCCGGATATCGAACTTGCAGAACGCATAGGCCAGATCGGGGCTTGGTTCCGTGAGGGGGGTAAGCTTATCGCCCGATGCCCCGAGCCGGTGCAGCATGTTGACTTCGCCGGCCGCCTCAAGCTCGGCCATCTTCTGCCCGGTATCGACACCGGGTACGAATATGACAACGCCCAGATGCACGACCACCGCCAGGATGCCGGTCGCGGCGATCCAGTAGAGCCAGCGCATCATTGGCAAACCACCTTCTTGATTCTGGGCAGATCCGCATCCCCCAGATTGTTTCTGATCTCCTGCGCCGGGTTATACAGCCGGAACGTCAATTGAAATCCGCCGGAGCGCTGCAAGGGCAGCCAGTTGCCGGGCCTTGCGTCCGCCGCCAGAACGACGCGGAACTCGCCTTGTGAGGTGAACACCATGTTTCGTGAATTGAAGGAATACCGCTCGGCTGGGTTCTTCATGAACCGCAGGTTTTTGGCGTAGGCCGTCAGGCTCCACCATCTGGCTTTTGGCGCTCTGCCCTCAACGATGTACTCGCAGGACTGGTTCAGATCCTCGCCGGCATCATCGGTGTCGGCGCGAAACGTCACAGCCTCGAACACGGTCAATGGCAAATGCCCGCTGGCGGCGAAATGGGCGCGTGTATAGGGATCCGCATTGGTGCTGCCCGCGGACGGCCAGGTGACCCAGGATCCGTTGCGCACCGAAACCGAGGCCAGGCCTTCCTGCATGCTGTAGTCGGCCGAGCAGTAGCCGAGGCTCAGACCACACATCACAAACAGAACCAGGTTGAGGAGAGAACGCACGGATTACTGAGGTCCCACTGTCCTTTCGGCCGACACTAACGCCAGCCGATACCGTTTCGAGAGCTTACAAGCCTGCGCCGGTAAACGTCACCTCGGATCATGAAACCGTTTCCGGCAGAGGCCCCATTTCGCGCACGCATCACCCGCTTACTGACTTTCCGATTCGAAGCGTCCGCTGCGCTTTTTCCTGCGGCGGCTTGTACTTTCTCTCGATCCCGGATTGTTGAGATCCTTGCGTCTCTTCTTCCGCCGTTTGTACTTCGGTGCCTTGTTGTCGTTGAACAGGTTGAACATGTTCTGGAACGCACTGACCACCGCTTCGGAGCGGCTGCGCGGCTGAACCGTCACATCACCGTCGTCGTCAACCGTGACACCATCGTCATTGGAGCCGATGATAAGTTCATCGTCAACGATGGTATCGTCGAACAGCGGCTCAACCTGTGACAGGTCCGGATCGACATAGGCGGCATATTGGCCGTCGAGCGGAACGCCGACAAGGGGGGCTGCGACTTTGGTTTCGAGCGCCTTGCTCATATAGGCGTGCCAGGTCATTGCGGGCAGGTTGCCGCCGGTCAACCGCCTGGTCGGTGTGTAGTCGTCGTTGCCGAACCAGACCCCGGTGACATAGTGCGCCGTGTATCCGACGAACCAGGCATCGCGATATCCCTGGGTCGTGCCGGTCTTGCCGGCCTGTGGCGTGAAACCGAGCTGGGCCCGGCGGCCGGTGCCGCTCAGGACCACCTGGTTGAGCATATAGTTGAGATCGCTGATCAGAGACTGGTTGACCACCTGGCGCCGGCGCGGGGCATTCTGCTCCCGGTTGTAGAGCACTTCGCCATTGGGTCGGGCGATCTCGAGCACGGCGTAGGGCCGCGCCAGCCTGCCGCCGCTGGCGAAGGTCGCATAGGCAGCGGTCAGGTCCATCACGGTGACCTCGTTGGTGCCGAGTGGCATCGACGGGTTGGGCCGCAGATCCGACTGCAATCCGACCTTGTGCGCGACCTGGATGATCTTGCGGGTGCCGACCTTCTGGGCGATCTGGACCGGGATCGAGTTAATCGACTTCTTCAACGCTGTCGTCAGGCTGACCCGGCCGCGGTAGCGCCCATTGTAGTTGCGCGGCGACCAGTTGCCGATCCGCACCGGCCTGTCGACAACAATCGTCTTGGGCGTCATGCCGGAGGCGAGCGCGGTCAGATAGACGAACGGCTTGAACGACGAGCCCGGCTGGCGCTTGGCCTCGGTCGCCCGGTTGAACTGGCTCTTGTCGTAGTCGCGGCCGCCGACGATCGAGCGCACGGCGCCGCTCGGCTCCATCGACACCAGGGCCGCCTGTTTGGCACGGAATTTCTTGGTGTTCTCGTCCAGCATCTTGTTGATCGTGGCCTGTGCGTGGCGCTGCAGGTCCAGATTGATGGTGGACTTGACCTCCACCACATATTCGGTCTCCAGCCGGTGCTTGCGCAGAAGTTCAAGCGTCTGCTCATAGGCCCAGTCGAGGAAGTAATCCGGGCTGTAATAGCCCTTGCGGTCGACGAACTGGGCCGGCTCGCGACGCGCGGCGAACATTTGGCCCTGACTGATCGCCCCGGCGTCGAGCATCCGGTAGAGCACCACTTTGGCGCGGTTGCGCGCATTCTCGATGTTGGCGTGTGGGGCGTATTTGCTGGGCGCCTTGAACAGGCCGGCCAGCATCGCCGCCTCCGCGAGGTTCACGTCTCGGATGGATTTTGCGAAGTAGAACTGCGCCGCGGCTTCGACCCCGTAAGTCCCGCCGCCGAGATAAGACCGGTCCAGATAGAGCTTGAGGATTTCCTGCTTGGTCAGGCGGGCCTCGATCCACACCGCCAGAAACGCCTCGTGCATCTTGCGCCGCAACGTTCTCTCGGGCGTGAGAAACAGGTTCTTGGCCAGCTGCTGTGTAATTGTGCTGCCGCCCTGGACCACGGTGCTGGCGCGCAGGTTCGACACCATGGCACGGGTCGTGCCCTGGATGTCCACGCCGAAATGTTCGAAGAACCTCTGGTCTTCGGTCGCCAGCACGGCCTTGATCACATGAGGCGGTATCTCTTCGAGCGGGATCGCGTCGTCCTGCCAGATGCCGCGCCGGCCGATCACGTTTCCGGTCGAATCGGTGAACGTCACGCTGTATTGACGGCCCCGATCCCAGATATCGTCGCTTTCGAAGATCGGCGGCAACGCGTAGTACATCAACCCAAGCGAAAACAGGAGACCGAGTGTGGCGCCGTCCGCTGTCAGATCGACCAGCACCCGCTTCGGCCCGCTGATCCGCCACCGGCTGACCACGGCGGAATAGGCGCTGTAGGACCGGCACAGCCAGTCATAGACCGAGTAACAACCGGCATTGACCCGGCAGTCGAAGTCATACAGGAACTGCGCAATGCGGCTCTTGGGTTGCAACTCGGACACAGCGAACTTCCAATTCAGGATTACGGCCGGCCAAGCCATGAAGACGCTCGAAACAGAACGCTGATACTGTAATAGTCTCGTGCCCTACGATGGCTGAATCATGACCTCGATAGTATATAGCACACCGCCGGCGCCGATACAGGATCCGGTACCAACGATTGTTAACATCGCCGGGCCGTCTTGTACAATCTCCACTGTCTCCGCCCGCCGCGAAGACGCACCCGCTACAGCGAAGAGCTTTACCGCATGAGTGATAGCTCAGAACCCTTCTGGGTCACGAAACCACTGTCCGACATGACGCCGCAGGAGTGGGAGTCGCTGTGCGACGGATGCGCGCGATGCTGCCTTGTGAAGCTCCAGGATATCGATACCGATGAGCTCCACTACACCGATGTGGCGTGCGCGTTGCTGGATTTAAAGGTCTGCCACTGCACCGATTATGCCCGCAGGAGCGAACGCGTGTCGGATTGCGTCCGGTTGACCCCGGAGACGGTTGCGGAGACCGACTGGTTGCCGGAGACTTGCGCCTACCGTCTGCTGTCCGAGGGCAAGTCCCTTTTTTGGTGGCATCCCCTGGTCTCCGGCACCACGGTCTCGGTCCATGAGGCCGGCATTTCAGTGCGTGGGCGCGTCGTGTCCGAACAGGAGGTCGAGGAGGACGAGCTGGAGGGGCGGTGCGTGACCTGGCCCTATTCGGCGAACGGCGCTGACTGAGCGTCGGGGGCCATGTATTCCTGATAAAGCGAAAAAATCACACATCGTGTAAAAATTGTATTGACACCGTCACGGTCGTTAAGATATATTCGGGCATGATCTGACAACTGGGCCCGCACCACGGTGGCATGACGGTGCGGCTCGGGACGACACTATCTTCCTGGAAACCGGATCGATCCAGCGCGCCGCCTGAACTCCCTTTGTGGAGAGCGCAACGCGGCTGCGGTTCTCACCGCGCGGATCGATGCGTGCGCCGCTCATACGGCGCGCAGCTGAATTCGTTCTGCCTGTGCTGGACGCGCGGCAGCTTTCGTTAAGCCGGCAACGGTTCTCGAGGCGCGACAACGGTCGCGCCTTTTTTTGTTCACCCCCTGCATCAGACGGGAGGCCTTGCGTATGTCCATGATTCTGACCCGGGCTCCGGCCCATGAGCCTGTGTCCCTGGAGGACGCCAAGCTGGAACTCGGTCTCAGCGGCTGCCGGGAAGACACCCTTCTGTCCTGCCTTCTGCTGGCGGCGAGGATGGTGGCGGAGCATCGGACCGGTCTCATGCTGATTGATCAGGAATGGTCGTTTTTCCTCGACCGCTGGCCGGCAAGCGGCATCATTCAGGCGCCTGTCGCGCCGCTGCGTTCCGTCAATGCCGTCCGGGTCCATGATTGGCATGACGGTGTGACCGCTCTCGACGCCGGCCGGTTCGAACTCGACGCCGGCCGGTATCCATCCTGTATCCAGTTCGCAAAAGACGAGGTGCCGGGGCCCAGGCGCGTCAACGACAGTATCGAGATCGCGGTGAGCGCAGGCCTGTCCACGTCCGCGCAAGACGTTCCCGAGGAGATCCGGCAGGCCATCCTTCAACTTGCCGCCGGCTGGTTCGAATCCCGCGAACCGGTGGGGTTCGGCAATCGCGACATAGCGATCGCCGAGCCGATCGCGAGACTGCTCGAGCCTTACAGCCACGCAACTGTGCATTGACGCCCGGCGCGGCCTGTCATGAGCGTTGACAGCATTGCCCTGCGGTCGAAGGCGCAGGGCACAACCGCCTTGCCCGTGCCCGGGGAGGTGGGGCGCGACATCCTGATGTCGTGCGATCACTCCGGCCAGGGCGACTACCGGATCCTTGCCGGACTGCGTTCGCCTTACCTGGTGCTTGGCAGGCGGCGGTACGACCTGAAGGCGCCACGCCCATGCAAGGTTCTGTCCGGGTCGATCAAAACGGCAGCCGGCCGGACGCTACTGATCGGAGGCGAGGGCGTCTTCAGGAATGAAGAGGCGCGTGCCCGCATCGCCGGCGCATTGGAGCAGGGCAGCCGCTGGCGCTGGCGGTTGCGCATACCCGAGACCGGAACCCTCGAAGGGCCGTTTTGCGTCAGGGCGCTTCGCGCCGCCGACCGCGGCCAGGGGATATGTCTGTTCGAACTCGGTTCCACGGGTCGGTTGAGCTTCCGGGCATCCTGAAAAGGATGCCGTCCCGTTTCCTCCCCGGCGGGACCGGTCGAGCTCCGGGCGGGACAACCTCGCCTGTGTCCGCATGTCGGAAAGCCGACCCCGGTGGAACCGGGCGGCCCCGCAGTCCTTCAAGGGCTGCGGGGCCTCTTTATGTGTGCGCCATCACTTCGAACAGGAGGACTGCCAGATGACCATGCGTTTTCCCCCATCGCGGGCCTGTGCCGGCCGTGGCGCATCCCGAGCCCGCCGGTGACATGTGGCCAGGGCGAAACCGAAGGACCAACCCGATGCCGATCGGGACACGCGTCAGGGCACAGCATTCGCGGCCGCGATCCAAACGGCGCTCGAAGAGCCCGACGGCGACGAGACCAAGCTCCACCGGGTCGCCCAGACCCTGGTGGCGCTTGCGATCGAGGGCAATATGAGCGCGATCAAGGAGATCAGCGACCGTCTCGACGGCAAGCCGAGCGCGCCTCAGGCGGGCGAGAAGCCGGATGCCAATTCCAAACAACCGATCGAGGTCCAGGTCCGATGGCTGAAGAGCTGATCGTTTCCGTCGACTACGCGCCGCGCGCGCAGTTCGAGCCGTTCCACGGACGCCGACAGCGCTACGGCTGCATCGTCGCCCACCGGCGCTGCGGCAAGACCGTGGCCTGCGTCGCCGACCTGGTGCTGAAGGCGCTCGACAATCCCAGGCGCAAGCCGCGCTATGCCTATATCGCGCCGCTCTACAAGCAGGCCAAGGACGTCGCCTGGCCCTATCTCAAGGAGTTCGTGTCGGGTCTCGGGCGCTATGCCGCCGTGAGCGAGACCGAGCTGCGCGTGACTCTGCCCAACGAGTCCTCGATCAGGCTCTACGGGGCGGACAACCCCGACACGCTGAGGGGCATCTATCTCGACGGGGTGGTTCTCGACGAATATGCCCTGATCGACCCGCGCCTGTGGCCGGAAGTTATTCGGCCGGCGCTGGCCGACCGGGAGGGCGCCGCCGTCTTCATCGGCACGCCGCGCGGGCGCGACGCCTTCTACCGCATCTGGCGCGAGGCCCAGAAGGATCCGGACACCTGGTTTGCCGCCATGCTCAGGGCAAGCGAGACCGGGATCCTTCCCGACGCCGAACTCATGCAGGCGCGCGGACAGATGAGCCGGGCGCAATATGCCCGCGAGTTCGAATGCTCGTTCGATGAGCCGGAGGCCGATCAGTTCATCCCCGCAACGATTGTCGAAGCTGCCCTTGGGCGGGACGCCCCGGCGCTCGGCCCCCGCGTGATCGGCGGCGATGTCGCCCGCTTCGGCGACGACCGCAGCGTGATCCTCCAACGCAACGGCGACCGTGTGATCGATGTCGAGACCTATCG
>JBPCWF010000770.1:0-4326 GCA_051009775.1 Hyphomicrobiales bacterium
AGGTTGCGCGCGCCTATGCGGATCAGGGTTTCCAGTTCATCGCGCTCGGCTCAGATGCCGGCTTCCTCAGAAACGCGGCCGCGTCGGCGCTCGCGGCGGCCAAAGCATGATGCCCTCGGCCGGTGACTGCCGAGACCCTTGCCAGGCGGCGCGATCCGCGCCAAGGTTGCGCCGCTATGCGCGCTGACGTCATCGACAAGTGGCTGCTCGACCGCGACGCCGCGATCAACGAAATCGTGGACGTTACCCTGGCCGCCGGACCGGTGGAGCGGATCACCGACAAATATTTCAGTCATACACGGCGTATCGTCGAGGCCGGCAGGGATGTAGAGGTGGTCTACGCGGTGTTTCTGCGCCGCCGCATCATCGCCGCCCTGGAGCCCGCGGTCCGTCTGGTCAGCCGGCTGGTGCCCGAGGCCGAGGTCACGCGCTTCTTCAAGGAGGGAGAGATCGTGCCCTCCGAGACCAAGCTCTTGGAGATCAAGGGCCCCTATTCCAAACTGTCGGAGCTCGAGACCCTGCTTCTGCAGAAGGTCGGTCTGCCCTGCGTCTGCGCCAACAACGCCTATGAGATGTGCCGCGCGATGCCCGGCGCCTCGTTCCTCGACATGCATGCGCGCCATGCCAGCGGCCCGGAAATGAATATGCTCGCGGCCTACGGCGCCTCGGTCGGCAGCGAAACGGCCAAGGGCAAGGATCCCCAAATCAAGGGCTTCGTCGGCGGCTCGCAGGACCTGACCGCGCCTCTGTTCGGGGCCGAGAGCGGGCTCGGCACCATGCCGCACGCGCTGATCGGCTATACCGACGGCGATGTGCTCGAAGCGCTGAAGCTGTTCGTTTCAGCGGTCGAGAACAGCGGTGCGGTGATCGCGCTGGTCGACTATTCGGGCCTGGAAGTGTCGGATTCGATCCGCTGCGCCCGGTGGTTCTACGAAGAAGCCAGGCTCCACGAACAGGGCAAGGCCTTCGGGGTCCGCCTCGACACCCATGGCGGCCGCTTCGCCGAAGGCCTCGACTTTGAGAAGTCGGTCGAGACGGTCGGCCATTGGCTGGGCGTCGGCGGCGAGTACAACATCGTCGAGGAGGTGCTCGGCGCCAGGGCGTTTCATCTCGATTCATCGAATGTGCTGGTCGACCAGTTGCGGCGCATGCTGTTCGGCACTGGCGTCACCGCGGCATCGGTCATCCAGGTGCGCCAGGCGCTCGATCAGGCCGGCTATACCGACGCCATGATCGTCGCTTCCTCAGGCTTCGATGCCCAGAAGTGCCTGGTCATGAGCGGCGCCAAGGCGCCGATCGACATGATAGGCACCGGCAGTTTCCTGCCCGAAACCCTGTCGGAGACCTATGCCACCGCCGACATCATCAGCTATGACGGCACGGCGCGGGTCAAGCTCGGCCGGGAGTTCCTGCTGGAATAGGGCCGCTCAGCCGGCGGCCAGGCCAAAGGCAAAGCCCGACAGGAGCGCGCTTACCACCGCCAGCACGATGTAGAGCGCAAAGACCGGTAAACGGACCAGTGCATAGACCGGGATCGCCGCCCAGGCGCTGGTGATGCCACCGGCGATCAGGAACGCCATCGCCGCTCCGTTGCTCATGCCGGCATCGATCAGGCCGCGGACCAGGGGCAGGGAGGCATAGCCGTCGAGATAGATCGGCGCGCCGATCACGGCGGCGATCGGAACCGCCCATGCGGTTTCAGAGCCGACGAAGCGGCCAATCATGTCGGGCGGCAGCCAGGCGCGCAGGAAATACTCCGCGATGAAGGCGGCCAGAAGCCAGATGAGCATGAGCTTGCCCGTAGCATATGCCGTCGCCCCGAATGCCCGCCGGCGTTCCTTCTCCCTCCAGAAGTCCCAGCGGACCTCGGTAGAACCTGCAGTTCCGCATGCGTCCTGCGCCGTGGCGATCAGCGCACCCTGTCTGACGGGCGCATCGAGCCATGTGAGCCGCCTGACCAGGACACAGGTTACACCGCCTCCGAACAGGCCGATGGCGACGGCGAGCACGGTCTTGCCGATTGCGAAGGACGTCCCGAGCGTGGCCACGGTGATCGCCAGCATGCCGGGGCCGGTGATCGGCGAGGACAGCCAGAAGGCCATGACCGGCGCCAGCGGCACCCGCGCCGCGAGCAGCGCCGCGACCAGGGGAAGAACGCTCACGCCACAGACCGGGGTGAGGGCGCCGATCACCGACGCCGCACCGATCATGCGAAAGTCGCGGCCCTCGAAGGCACTTGCGATCAGCGCCATCGAGCCGCTTGCGGTGACGCCGGCCGTCAGGATGACGCCGAACGCGATCAGCGGCGATGTCAGGACGAGATTTTCGACGGCGAACAGCGTTGCATCCACCGCATGCCCCGGGAACGCCAGGATCGCGGAAAGCCCGAGGGCGCCAAACACAAGTACCTTGGGGGAAACCGTACGGGGCAGGGTGAGCTGGCTGGCCGGCATGTCTTTCTCGCTGTCGAAACCTTCGTTGCAGCAGGTTCGGATGAATCTAGCCATCGCACAAACGAATAATTATGATAGTAGGCATGAGCCAAAACGAACTCTCCACACCGCAACTGGACAGCGACCTGTTGCGCATCTTCATCGCGGTGGCGCGGCACGGCAGCGTGACCCGGGCCGCCGGGACGCTGCACCGCACGCAATCGGCGGTCAGCGTTCAGATCAAACGTCTTGAGGGGCTGCTTGAGACGCGGCTGTTCGAGAGGCAGGCACGCGGCGTTGCGCTTACCGGCGCCGGGGAGGCGCTGCTGGGCTCTGCGCATGAGATCGTCGATCAGCTGGACAGGACCGCCGCGTCTTTCGTCGGCCACAGGATGAGCGGCGGCGTCAGGGTCGGCATTCCGGACGAGTATGGTTCGGATGTTCTGCCCGGCGTGCTGGCGGCGTTCGCGGCGCGCAATCCGGACGTCGAAGTGTCGGTTCAATGCGGGTTCAGCGTCGGCTTTCCGGATCTCGTCGGGCGCGGTGACCTGGACCTGGCGATCTTTGCCAGCGACCGGCCGTCCCGCGACGGTGAGATGCTGTGTGAGGAACAGACGGTCTGGGTGGCGCGTGCCGGATTTCGTGTGCCGGCAGACGAGCCTCTGCCTCTGGCGCTGTTCGACCGCTCGTGCTGGTGGCGCGACATTGCAACCGAGGCGTTGCGGTCGGCCGGGTGCGACTACCGGATCATCTATTCGAGCGAAAGCGTTGCCGGTGTGAAGGCGGCAATTGCCGCGGGCCTGGCGGTCGGTGTGCTGGCGCGGACATCGCTGGAGCCGTCGTTCCGGGCCCTGGGGCGCGACGACGGTCTGCCGCCGCTGCCGAAGTCGCATCTGGTGCTGCTCGGTGACGACCGGCGCAAATCGCCCGCCGTTCGGGCCATGGCGGAGGCGATACGCGGCGGCTTCGTCCGGACCGCGACCTGAACCCGGCTCAGGCCTCTTCGCCGAACACCCGGGCGAAGATCGTGTCGACATGTTTGGTGTGATAGTCGAGCCCGAAGAGCGATTCGAGGTCGGCTTCGCCGAGCGCTTCCGAGACGTCCTTGTCGGCCTTCAGCAGGTCCAGGAAACGGCCTTCGCCGCGCCACACGGGCATGGCGTTGCGCTGAACGATCCGGTAGGCGTCCTCGCGGGAGATGCCGGCCTGGGTCAGCGCCAGCAGCACGCGCTGGGAATGGACCAGCCCGCCGAGCCGGTCGAGATTGGCCTTCATGTTCTCCGGATAGACCACAAGCTTGTCGATCACGCCGGTCAGGCGGGCGAGCGCGAAGTCGAGGGTCACGGTGGCGTCCGGCCCGATGTTGCGTTCGACCGAGGAGTGGGAGATGTCGCGCTCATGCCACAGCGCGACATTCTCAAGCGCCGGCAGGGCCATGGAGCGCACCAGCCGGGCGAGGCCGGTCAGGTTCTCCGTCAGCACCGGGTTACGCTTGTGCGGCATGGCGGACGAGCCCTTCTGGCCCTCGGAGAAGAACTCCTCCGCCTCCAGGACTTCGGTGCGCTGCAGGTGGCGTATCTCGGTCGCCAGCCGTTCGATCGAACTGGCGATCACCGCAAGAATGGAAAAGAACACCGCATGGCGGTCACGCGGGATCACCTGGGTCGAGATCGGCTCAACCTCGAGGCCGAGTTTCCCTGCAACGTAGGCTTCGACGTCCGGGTCGACATTGGCGAAGGTGCCGACCGCGCCGGAGATGGCGCAGGTGGCGATTTCGCGCTGGGCGTCTTCGAGGCGGGCCCGGTTGCGGGCGAACTCGGCATAGGCCTGGGCGAGCTTGAGGCCGAAGGTGGTGGGCTCGGCGTGTATGGCATGGCTGCGGCCTATGCAGACC
>JBPCWF010000771.1:0-5370 GCA_051009775.1 Hyphomicrobiales bacterium
TCCTCGATCAGCGCGCGCGTGATCGGATAGGGCCCGTCGCCATAGCGCGACGGGCGGTGATGGACGCCGGCTGCCATGATCTCCTGTTTGATCTCGTCTGAGAACCGGTCCCACATCAGGCGCTCGGTCATGTCGGCGGCAGGCGCGATCAGGACCATGCCGCGCACCTTGCTCCCGGCATGGCCATGCTCGCGCAGAAGCTTGCGGGCGAGCAGGAGCGCGATCCAGCCGCCCATGCTGGAGCCAATCAGGATCTGAGGCCCGGTGGTGATTTCGGCGAACAAGGCCGCCGCCTGGTCGAGCCATTGCGAGATCGTGCCGTCCTCGAGCCGGCCGTCCGAGGCGCCATGGCCGGAATAGTCGAAGCGCACGCATTCGCGGCCATGCACCTTTGCCCAGCGCGCCAGCGCATTGGCCTTGGTGCCGTCCATGGCCGAGTTGAAGCCGCCGAGCCAGAACAGGCCGCTCGACGTGAAGGACGGGCTGGTGCGCCGTTCGGCCAGGTAGGCGATTGCCTGTCCGTCCGGCATGTCGAGGCTTGCGGGTTTTTTGCGATCGGCGGAGGGCATCGGCTGGTGTTTCCGGATCTTGGCTGCCGCGACGGGCCGTTGGCTTTAAAACTCCGGCAAGCACTCGGCCTAAACATGCTTGACAGACCCGTCGAACCGGCGTCTTTTGAACGCTTAAGGTCGTGGGGACCTTAGCCTCTTGAACAATTTGTGGGAACAGTCACAGGAGATGATGAGATAGCAAGACGATATGACAGGGTGATGCCCAGCCGGGAAGGGCCGCGCATCAACGAACTGATTGAGGTGCCCGTGGTCGTTCTGATCGATCACGAGGGCGAGAATCAAGGGGAAATGAGCGTCTCGGACGCGCTCGAAATCGCGGTTGAGGTGGGCTTGGATCTGGTCGAAGTCTCGCCGAACATGTCGCCGCCCGTATGCAAGATTCTGGACTACGGCAAGTACAAGTACCAGGCCCAGAAGAAAGCCAACGAGGCGCGCAAAAAGCAAAAAACCATCGAGATCAAAGAAATCAAGATGCGTCCGAACATCGACACGCATGACTATGACGTGAAGATGCGGGCGATAAAGCGTTTCTTCGACAATGGCGACAAGGTCAAGGTGACCCTGAGGTTCCGCGGCCGTGAGATGGCGCATCAGGAACTCGGCGTTCAGCTCCTCCAGAAGGTCAAGGAGGAAACCGAGGAACTGGCCAAGGTCGAAGCCGAACCGAGGCTCGAAGGGCGCCAGATGATCATGGTTCTGGCGCCGCGCTAACCCGTATCCGGCCCGCGGTCGGAGGGCTTGTTTCCCGCTACCCGCGGCTGTGGGTTTTTGTCCGGTTCTCCCGGGCGTTCTTCTCGATGAAGCTGATGATCTTTCCGGCGACGTCGATATTGGTCGCGGCCTCGACCCCCTCTAGGCCGGGTGACGAGTTCACCTCCATGACCACCGGCCCGTGATTTGATCTCAGCAGGTCGACGCCGCACACGTTGAGGCCCATGGCCTTGGCGGCGCTTACCGCGGTCGAGCGCTCCGCCGGCGTGATCTTGATCGACTGCGCCGAGCCGCCGCGGTGCAGGTTGGAGCGGAAGTCGCCTTCCTTGCCCTTGCGCAGCATGGACGCCACGACCCGGTCGCCGACGATCAGGCATCGGATGTCCTCACCGCGCGCCTCCTTGACGAATTCCTGCACCAGGATGTGGGCGTTGAGCTTGCCGAACGCCTGGATGATGCTTTCCGCCGATTTGTCGGTTTCGCCCAGCATCACGCCCTGGCCCTGGGTGCCTTCCAGGAGCTTGATCACCACCGGTGCGCCGTCGAGCAGCTCGAGGATATGGCCAGCCTGTCCGGTCCGGTGAGCGAACACGGTGACAGGCAGACCAATGCCGCGGCGCGCCAGCAGTTGCAGGCTGCGCAGCTTGTCGCGCGAACGGGCCACCGCGACCGACTCGTTGAGCGGATAGACCCCCATCACCTCGAACTGGCGCAGGACGGCGGTGCCGAAGAACGTCACAGAGGCGCCGATACGCGGGATGACCGCGTCATAGCCCACCAGCTTCTCGCCCTGATAGAAGATCGCGGGCCGGTGCGATGTGATGTTGATGTAGCACTTGAGATGGTCGATCACGTCCATCTCGTGGCCGCGCTCCTCTGCCGCCTCCTTCAGGCGTCGGTGGGAATAAAGGTCCGGATTTCGAGACAGCATGGCGATTTTCATTGTTTAACCCCTAAGACTTCTTGCGGTGAACCGCTGTACCGACCGACGCGGCTGCACAGAACGAACGTCCCGGATCGATGACTGCGCGGCCTCTCACCGCCTGGCGGCCGAGCAGCATGCGGAAGCTCATTTCGTCCCGGTTCGTCAGCGTAAGCTCGATCGGCCAGGTTCGGCCAGCGATCTCGACCGGCGTTCGGATCACCAGCCTCAGCTCCTTCTGACCGTTCGAGCTGGTCACCCGGCGTTCGTCGATGACATCGGCTTCGCACTCGATGCTCGGGCGCTTGCGGCGCTGCAGCGGGTGGACCTGGAACCGCACCCGGCGCTGGCCGTCCTGATCGAAAGTCTTGATCCTGAACGCGTGCAGGGCCGAAGTCCGGGCGCCGGTATCGACCTTCACCTTTATGGCGTCGATGCCAAGCTCCGGCAGCGCGATCCATTCGCGCCATCCGACCACCAGCCGGGATGCGCGTTTCGTGATCCGGCGTTTCGCCAAAACATTCCCCCAGGAGCGCCGACCGTGGCGCCGAGTGGATTCATTCTCGCCGCAGTGCGGCTGGATGGCAATAAAGGCTCGGAAACGGTTTGACCAGAACGATCAGGCGGCCCGGCTTTCCCGGAACAGCCAGCCGCAAACACCGACCGCGATCAGTCCGCCCGCGATCTGGGCAATGATGAAGGCCGGCATGTGGGCCGGATCGATGCCGGAAAAGGTGTCGGTGAAGCTGCGCGCGAAGGTCACCGCCGGGTTGGCGAAGCTGGTGGACGCCGTGAACCAGTAGGCCGCGGTGATGTAGAGGCCGACCATGTAGGGCACCGTGTCCGGCCGCCAGCGCAGCGCGCCGAGGATCACGCTGACCAGCCCGAAAGTTGCGACCACTTCCGCGAACCACTGTGCGGGCCCCGTGCGCGCGGTGTCGGACACCTGGAACAGGGTCTCCTCGAACATCAGATGCGCGGCCAGCATGCCGGCCACGCCGCCGGCGACCTGGGCCGCGATGTAGAGCCCGCCGTCTCGCGGCGAGATCTCGCGCCGGGCGGCGAAAGCGACCGTCACCGCCGGATTGAAGTGGGCGCCCGACACGGGCCCGAAGATCATGATCAGCACCACCAGGATCGCGCCGGTCGGGATCGTGTTTCCGAGCAGCGCGATGGCGACATTGCCGCCTGCAAGCCGTTCGGCCATGATGCCCGACCCGACCACGGTCGCCAGCAGGAAGGCTGTGCCGATGAACTCGGCGCCAAGCCGCCGGTTGATATCCGTTTCCCCCATCATGTCCCCTCCCTTAGGTGCTCGTTCAGAGTTCCGCCTTGAAGCCTTCGTGGCTCGCGACGAATCCGGCTCGTTCGTAGAAACGGTGCGCGTCGCTCCGTGCCTTGTTGGAATTGAGCTGGGCGATCCGGCAGCCCCGGGCTCGCGCACGCTCAAGCGCGAAAGCGATCATCGCGCTCCCGATGCCCCGGCCGCGCATGTCGTTTGCGACGAAGATGCCTTCGAGCTGCACCCGCTCCGCGCCACGGTCGAAAACATGCAGCATATAGGTGAGCTGGATGGTGCCGGCGACACTCCCGGAGAATTCCGCGACGAACAGTTCGTTGCGGGCGTCCCCGGCGATCTCGCCGAAGGCGCGCTCGTATAGCGCCCGGTCGGCAGGGTCCGCGCTCTCGTCATGCAGGCCGCTTTCGTCTTCGGCGATTAGCCGGACGATCGCGGGCAAATCGTCCGCGCGCGCCGGTCTCACATGCACGTCTCCAGACCGGGATTGTGCGCCCATACGGACCCCCGTTCTTGCCTCCAATGCCTCGCGGCCGCCTGCGTTCCTGCCCGCAATGGCCGGTCAAGACAACAGTTTTATGACGCTGCGCCGGCACCGGCAAAACCACATAGCAGTTGCATTGCCGCCCCAGCGCGCCTATAAACCGGTCCGTTTCGGAACCGGCCGGCTTCATATTGGGCTGCCGTGACGGTTCGGGATGCTCCCGCCCGCAAAACCATCTGCGGGCTTTATCGGTCGCGCCTGCATAAGCCAAATGCGAAGCCGGCCGCACACCTTCTAGACAAGGGAAGCAAAATGCCCAAATTGAAAAACAAGGCGAGCGCGAAAAAGCGGTTTCGTTTCACCGCGAGCGGAAAGGTCCGCGCCAGTCAGTCGGGCAAGCAGCACGGCATGATCAAGCGCACCAAAAAGCAGATCCGCAACCAGCGGGGCACGACCATCTTGAAGCCCCAGGATGCGAAGATCGTGAAGCAGTTCCTGCCCTACGACTGATCTCAGCTCTCTGACCCCTTTCGCTTAAGGAGAACCGCAATGTCACGCGTCAAACGGGGCGTCACCACCCACGCCCGCCACCGCAAGATCATCAAGAAAGCCAAGGGCTATTACGGCCGGCGCAAGAACACTTTCCGGGTCGCCAATCAGGCGGTCGAGAAGTCCGGGCAATATGCCTATCGCGACCGCCGCAACCGCAAGCGCAATTTCCGTTCGCTCTGGATCCAGCGCATCAACGCCGCCACCCGCGAGCACGGTCTGACCTACGGTCGATTTATCAACGGGCTCGGCAAGGCCGGTGTTGAGGTCGACCGCAAAGTTCTGGCCGACCTCGCGGTGCGTGAGCCCGAAGCCTTCCAGGCTTTGGTCGAGAAGGCGAAAGCCGCTCTCTAACCGTAGATGACATCGGACGTGCCGGACCCGCTCACCCCAAGGTTCAGCGGCCGTCAGGCCATTTGTCTAACGTCACCAAACGGAACAGAGAAATGACCAGCGCAACAGAACAGCTCACCGAGCTGGAACAGTCGATCACCGATGCCATCACCGGCGCCGCCGACGAGCAGGCGCTCGAGGCGGTCCGCGTGTCCGCCCTCGGCAAGAAGGGCTCCGTGTCGGAGCTGATGAAGGGCCTGGGCGCCATGGATCCGGAAGAGCGCAAGGTCATGGGGCCGGCGCTCAACGGGCTGAAATCGAAGATCGCCGATGCCATCGCGGCGCGCCAGCAGAGCCTGCACGACCTGGCGCTCGAGGCGCGCCTCGCCCATGAGACGGTCGACGTCACCCTGCCCGCGCGGCCCGAGCCCCTGGGCACCGTGCATCCGGTCTCGCAGGTGCTCGACGAGGTCATCCAGATCTTCGGCGATATGGGCTTCGC
>JBPCWF010000772.1:0-7249 GCA_051009775.1 Hyphomicrobiales bacterium
GACCGTGACCGAGACCGACGGCGCCGTAATGGTTGCCTCGGTCAAGCCGGATGGCGCGGCCGCTGCGAAAGGGTTGAAGCGCGGCGACCAGATCCTGGAAATCGCCGGTACGCCCGTCAGCACTGCGCAGGAGTTCAAGCAGCAGCTGAAGATCGCCCGCGACCGCGGCCGCAAGGCGGTTCTGCTTCTGGTCCGGTCCGGGTCCAGCCAGCGTTTCGTTGCGATCCAGCCCGAGAAGGGCTGAGCTCGCGGGCGGTTCTCGCCCGCCAATCCTCTCCGTCTCCCGTTAACCCCTGCGGGAGCGGGCAGCCACGCGGGGCCCAAACGGCCCGGTTCCCCCCGCTTAGAAAGGTCCCGCGTGGCTGCGGTTCTCAAGGCGCAGAAACCGCAGGATCCCACGCCTGCGGTTTCTGCTATAAACGAAAGGAAACTATGATGATCCCGTCGGCGATGCATCCCGGCGAAGAGGTGTCACGCGACCATATGCGCATCCTTGTCATTGAAGACGACCGCGATACCGCGCGCTATCTGACCAAGGGCCTTGCCGAAAGCGGCCATGTGGTCGACCACGCCGCCGATGGCGAAGACGGTCTGGCGCTCGCGCGCGAAGGGGTGCATGACGTTCTGAGCGTCGACCGCATGCTGCCCAAGCTCGATGGCCGGAGCGTGATTGCAACCTTGAGGGCGGAGGCCGTCGAGACGCCGGTCCTGATCCTGAGCGCGCTCGGCGCCGTCGACGACAAGGTCAAGGGCCTGCGCGCCGGCGGCGACGATTATCTGGCCAAACCCTACGCCTTTTCCGAACTCCTGGCACGGGTCGAGGGGCTGGGCCGCCGGGGCAAGCCGGAAGCGTCCGCGACGAGCTACAAGCTCAAGGATCTGGAGGTCGATCTGCTTGCCCGCACGGTCAGGCGCGGCGATGTCGAAATCGCGCTCCTGCCGCGCGAGTTCAAGCTTCTGGAGTTCCTGATGCGCCACCAGGGCCAGGTGGTGACCCGGACCATGCTTCTGGAGAATGTCTGGGATTATCATTTCGACCCCCAGACCAACGTTATCGACGTTCACATTTCACGCCTGCGCGCCAAGATCGACAAGGGCTTCGACGAGCCCTTGCTGCACACCGTGCGCGGGGCGGGGTACTCGATCCGTGCCGACACTGGCTAAACTTCTGCGCACCTCGCCGTTCCGCTTTACCGCGCTCTCTCTGGTGCTGTTTGCGGTCTCGTCGGGCGCGGTGCTTGCCTATGTCTACTGGAACACGGCCGTCCTGCTCGAGCGCCAGACCGATGAGACCATCGCCGCGGAGGTTCAGGGCCTGAACGAGCAGTACCGGCAAGGCGGCCTCGATCTTCTGATCCGCACCATCGGCGAGCGCAGCAAGCGCAATGACTCCAGCCTCTATCTCTTCACCAACTATTTCGACCGCAGGCTGGCCGGCAACATGGACGGCAAGCCCAAGGCCGCGACCGGCACCGCCGGCTGGTTCGAGTTTCCCTACAGCGTGCGCACCGAAAAAGGGCTCAAGCATCACCGCGCCCGCGGCTATCACATCACCCTTCGGGGCGGCTTCACCCTGGTGGTCGGCCGCGACATCGAGGAGCGGCTGCAATTCGCCAATCTGATCAAACAGGCGCTCTACTGGGCACTGGGCCTGACCGCCGCGCTCGGCATTGTCGGCGGCCTTCTGGTCAGCCGGAATTTCCTCAGGCGTGTCGACACCATCAGCCAGGCCAGCCGCAACATCATGGCCGGCGACCTCACCGAGCGCATGCCTGTTGCCGGAACCGGCGACGAACTCGACCACCTCTCGGCGAGCCTCAACGGCATGCTCGACCAGATCGAACGTCTCATGACCGGCATGAAGGAGGTCACCGACAATGTCGCTCACGATCTCAAGACGCCGCTGACCCGGCTGAAGGCGCGTGTAGAGGATGCCTTGAGGGAAGACTCCAAGGAAGCCTATCGCACTGCCTTGGAGCTCACCATAGAAGAAGCCGATAACCTCCTGAGAACGTTCGGCTCACTCCTGAGCATCGCGCGCACCGAGGCGGGCGAGGCGCGCGCCGGTTTCAAGTCGCTCGACCTGGCATCGGTGGTCGCGGAGCTTGGCGAGCTTTACGAACCGCTCGCGGAGGACGCCGGTGGCAGGTTGACGGTGGCGGCGGAACCGGAGCTCAGATTGAACGGAGACCGTCAGCTCCTCGCGCAGTCGGTGGCGAACCTTCTGGACAACGCCCTCAAATATGCAGGTCCCGAAGGAGGCATGCCCAACGGCACGCCGCTGGAGGTCGGTCTGACCGCACGGCGCGATGGCGGGCAGGTCGTGGTCGACGTGACCGATAACGGGCCCGGGATCCCGGAGCCCGACCGTGGCCGGGTTGTCGAACGTTTCGTCAGGCTCGATGCCAGCCGCTCAAAGCCGGGCAGCGGACTGGGGCTCAGCCTGGTCTCCGGCGTGGCCAAACTTCATGGCGGACGGTTCGAGCTCCTTGGCGGAGAGCCGGGCCTGCTCGCGCGGCTTTCGCTGCCCGCCGCCGCAGGTCATTGATCCCGGGGCCGCACCGCTTATAAGTGTCGGTGAAATCCCGCTTACATGCCGGCATGCCATGACCGAACCGCTCGCCCGACTGATCCACCTGCTGCCGCCACCGCATGATCCGGCCGCGGCCGGGCGGCTGTTCGACGACATGCGGGCCCGCGCCGCGGAGCAGGACGGCGGCGCGCAGGCCGGGTTCCTGGAGTTCGTGCGTGGCGATGAACCGAGCCTGCGCCTGATCGAGCTGGTCGCCGGCTCGTCGCCCTATCTCAGGCGTCTGATCGAACGGAACCCGGATTTCGCTCTGCACTGCCTGCGCACCGCGCCGGACCGCACGCTGGAAGCGATCATCGAGGCGACGCAACGCGAAGGGCGCGGGGCGGACAGTGAAGCCGCTCTGATGACCGTGCTCAGGTGCCACAAGGCGAAAACGGCGCTTGCCATAGCGCTTTGCGACATATCGGGCGCCTGGTCCCTCGACCAGACGACGGACGCATTGACCCGCTTTGCCGATGCGGCTCTGTCGTCCGCGGTCGAATGGCTTCTGCGCAAGGCGGGCGGCGAGGGCGAGGTCGCCCGTGGCTATGTGGTGCTCGGAATGGGCAAATACGGTGCCCGTGAGCTCAATTACTCGAGCGACATCGATCTGATCGTCCTGTTCGATCCCGAGCATGCGGCGCTGCCGGACGGGGCCGAACCCTCGACCCACTATATTCGCGTGACGCGCAGGCTGGTGAAGGTCCTGCAGGAGCCGACCGGGGACGGGTATGTGTTCCGCGTCGATCTGAGGCTGCGGCCCGACCCGCGCGCCACCGGAGTTGCGATCGCACTTGAAGCCGCCGCGCAATATTACGAGAGCATGGGACAGAACTGGGAGCGCGCGGCGATGATTAAGGCGCGCCCCGTGGCCGGAGACATCGCCGCCGGAGACGAGTTCCTGGACCGTCTGTCCCCCTTCATCTGGCGCAAATATCTCGACTTCGCCGCGATCGCCGACGTCCAGTCCCTGAAACGCCAGATCCATGCCTTCAAGGGCCATGGCGAAATCGCGGTCGCCGGCCACAACATCAAGCTCGGCCGCGGCGGCATCCGCGAGGTCGAGTTCTTCGTCCAGACCCAGCAGCTGATTGCCGGCGGCCGGGCACCGCAGCTGCGCGGCAACCGGACGGTCAATATGCTGCACGTCCTGGCCGCGAACGACTGGATCACCCCGAAGGTCGCCGATGAGATGACGGCGGCCTACGGTTTCCTGCGCATGATCGAGCATCGCATCCAGATGGTCGATGACCAGCAGACCCACGAGTTGCCGAAAGGGGAGGGCGATCTTGAGAGCCTCGCCCGTTTTGCCGGGTTCGACAGCCTCGATGCCTTCTCCCGACACCTGCGTAACCATCTCGAGACGGTCCAGGCCCACTATGCCGCCCTGTTCGAGACCGCCCCCGGCCTGGGCGATGAACACGGCAGTCTGGTCTTCACCGGCGGCGAGGACGATCCGGAGACGCTGGATACGCTGACGCGCATGGGTTTCGAGCGGCCGTCCGACGTCTCCGCCGCGGTGCGCGGCTGGCATTTCGGCCGTTTCGCCGCGACCCGCAGCGCCAAGGCGCGCGAACGCCTGACCGAGATCATGCCGGTTCTGCTCGATGCACTGGCGCGCACCGGCCAGCCGGACCAGGCGTTCATCGCCTTCGACAAGTTCCTCGCCGGCCTGCCGGCGGGCGTCCAGCTGTTCTCCCTCCTCAAGGCCAATCCCAGACTCCTTAGCCTTCTGGCCGACATATTGGGCACCGCGCCCCGGCTTGCCGGCATTCTGAGCCGCCAGCCCAAGGTCCTGGATGCCGTGCTCGATCCCGGCTTTTTCGGTCCCTTGCCCGGCCGCGACGAACTCGATGTGCTGATCGACACGGCCGTGCCCGAAAGCGGCGCCCTTGAAGAGGTGCTCGACCGCGCCCGGGTCGTCGGCCACGAGCAGCATTTCCGCATCGGCGTGCGCCTTCTGTCCGACACCGTCGAACCGACGGAGGCAGGCCGGGCCTATAGCGGCCTTGCCGCGAGCCTGATCGCCCGGCTGTTCGCGGTGGTCCGCCGGGAGTTCGAAGCCGTGCACGGCCGGGTGCCCGGAGGCAGGGTGTCGGTGGTCGCCATGGGCAAGCTCGGCGGGCGCGAGATGACCGCCTCCTCCGATCTCGATCTCATGCTGATCTACGACCACGATGCCGAGGCACAGGGCTCCGACGGCGCCAAACCGCTGACGCCCGGCCAGTACTATATCCGGCTCACCCAGAGACTGATCAACGCCCTGTCGGCGCAGACCGCGGAAGGTGGCCTTTACGAGGTCGACATGCGGCTCAGGCCGTCCGGCAACCAGGGCCCGGTCGCAACCCATGTCTCGAGCTTCGTCGACTATCACACAGCATCGGCCTGGACATGGGAGAAACTTGCTCTGACAAGGGCCCGGCCGATTGCCGGCGACCCGGCGCTGATCGAACGGATCGAGACGGCGGTCCGGGATGCATTGTGCTGGCGCAGGGATCCGGCTGCAACCGCCGCCGATGTGGTCGAGATGCGCGACCGGATCGCCAGGGAAAAGCGCGCGGAGGGGATCTGGGATCTCAAGACCGCGCCGGGCGGGCTGGTCGATCTGGAGTTCATTGTCCAGTTCCTGCAGATCGTCCATGCCGAACGCCTGCCGCAGGTGCTCGATCAGAACTCGGGCGGCGCATTGGAAAAACTTGCCGCCGCCGGGTTGATCGGGGCGGAAGCGGCCGGCGACCTGCGTGAGGCACACCGCCTGATGGGCGCGCTCACCCAGGTTCTGCGCCTGTGTCTGAGCACCGGATTTGTGCCGGATACCGCGTCGCAGGGTCTGAAGGCATTGCTGTTGCGTGCGGCCGACGTGCCCGATTTCTCGCTCCTGGAGACCGCCCTGGGTGATGCTCAGCAGAGGGTGAAAGCCCTTTTCGATCAGATTGTTGGCGAAACGGCGTAACGCGCCGTTTCCGCCTGCTGTCTCCGCTGCAACACTGCGTTAACCCTGTCTTGCCGCCATTGCGGAATTTCTGCTCCGGCGGCGACGGATTCCGCAGGCACTCACCGTTTAACGGTTCGAGCAGCGCAAACGGGGCGGACCTGCTCACCGTCAACCCCGTAAGATCTCAAGGAGACAGTGTTATGCAGCAGAGCGAATCCAGCCGCCGCTTCAGGCGCAACAGCTTCAAGATGTCCGCCGCCCTGGTCGGGCTGATGGTCGCGCTGGGCAGCGCCGCAATGGCCGCCGGCGGCGATCGTCACGCCAAGATGTTCAACCGGCTGGACACCAACGGAGACGACAAGGTCTCGCCGACCGAGTTCCGGCCCTTTGCCGACAGGCGTTTCGTCCGTTTCGATGCCGACGGCGACGGGACCGTGACCAGCGAAGAGGTCAAGGCGCATCTGATGCAGCGCGTGGAGCGCCAGCACAAGCGCCTGATGCGGCGGTTCGATACCGACGGTGACGGCAAGGTCACGCAGGCCGAATATGGCGAGCGGGTCGCCACCATGTTCGATCTGATCGACAAGAACGACGACGGCGCGATCTCGCGCGAGGAGGCGCAGAAAATGCGCAAGCGCATGCACATGCGCATGAAGCGCTTTTTGGAAGACAACGCGCCCGATGGTACAACCGAGCCCGAAGAAGCCAACTAGACCGGGATCCGATCTTTGCAGTGACTGTGCCGCTGCCATCCGGAGCGGACCTCTCGGCGCCGTCCGAGGGGTCCGTTCCGTCAGCCAAAGCGCGCGATGCCGGCCTGGCCCGGCGTATCGCGGAACGCGACGGCGAAGCCTTGTCTCAGGTGCTGGACGAGCAGTTCACACGCGTGTTTGCCGTGGCGCGGCGCATGGTCGGCAACGACACGGATGCCGAGGACATTGCCCAGGATGTGTTCCTGCGGCTGTGGCGCGTGCCGCCGGACCTGTCGGACGAGCGCGCCCTGTTGTCGACCTGGCTCTATCGGGTCACCTCCAACCTGAGCTTCGACTGGCTCAGGCGCAAACGTCCCGAACCCCTGGACGACAGGCAGGAGATGCCGGGCACGGAGCCCGCGCCCGATGCTTCGGCCGCCGGTCATCAGGTCGCCCGGCAGGTCGATGCCGCCCTGGCCGGTCTTCCGGACCGCCAGCGCCTGGCGCTTGCATTGACCTATTACGAAGGCCTGACCAATACCGAGACCGCGGACGTGATGGAGACGAGCGTTGAAGCCGTCGAATCGCTTTTGGCCCGGGCCCGGCGGGGCGTCCGCGGCACGTTGGACGGGCAGTGGCGCGATCTGCTCGATGCGATCGGCGATATGGACAGGTGAGATTATGACACGATCAGTGGAGTGTTCCGCATGACCGGGAAAGAAACCGAGAAACGTGCGCGCCTGCAGGCCGTGCTCGATGCTTATGGCGCCGATGCTGCGCGTTGGCCGGAGCGCGACCGGACGGAGCTTGCGGACCTGATGGCGCATGACGCCGGGATCTCCCAAGCGGTCGACGACGCAGGTGCGCTCGACCGCCTGCTGGACCGGGCGACGGCGCCAAGGGCTGGCGACGGCGCTGCGGCCAGGGTGCTTTCAACGGTGAGTGAAGACGCGGAAGGGGCCGTCGTTCGGCTCGGCGCGGCACGCAGGCGCGACGGCGGCGCCGCCATGGTGTGGCGGCATATGGCGTGGCCTGCGGCCGGCCTGATGG
>JBPCWF010000773.1:0-2870 GCA_051009775.1 Hyphomicrobiales bacterium
CTGGAGTTTTCCGGTCTGGGTGCGCGGCAGCTTGGCAACGAAACTGACCTCGCGCGGATATTTGTAGGGCGCCACGGTCTGCTTGACGTGATCCTGCAGCGTCCCGACCATGGCGTCGCCCGGCGCGGACCCCTCGGCAAGCACCACGAAGGCCTTGACGATCTGTCCGCGGGTTTCGTCCGGCTTGCCGATGACGCCGCATTCCGCCACGGCGTCATGGGTGAGCAGCGCGTTTTCGACCTCGGGGCCGGAGATGTTGTAGCCGGCGGAGATAATCATGTCGTCGGAGCGCGCCTGGTACCAGAAATACCCGTCCTCGTCCTCGATCATGGTGTCGCCGGTCAGGTTCCAGCCTCCACGGACATATTCGGTCTGCCGGTCATCGGCGAGGTACCGGCAGCCGGTCGGGCCTTTGACCGCGAGATTGCCCGGTGTGCCGTGCGGCACTTCCCGGCCGTCATCGTCCAGAATGCAGGCCCGGTAGCCGGGCACCGGAACGCCGGTCGCGCCGACCCGGATCCGGTCGCCCGCCGAGGTGATGAATATATGCAGCATTTCGGTCGCGCCGAGGCCGTCGATCAGGCTGAGCCCCATGGTGTCGCGCACCGCCTCGAAGGTCGCCCTGGGCAGGTGCTCGCCGGCCGAGACCGCCTTCTTGAGCGAGCTCAGGTCATGGTCGCCGACCTTGCCGATCATGGCCCGGTAGGCGGTCGGCGCGGTGAAGCAGACGGTGGCCCGATGTTTCTCGATCGCCGCCATCAGGGCGTCCGGAGGCGCCGCCTCGAGCAGCAGGGAGGCCGCGCCGACATGCATCGAAAAGAGTGCCAGACCGCCGAGACCGAAGGTGAAGGCGAGCGGCGGGCTGCCGCAGAAAATGTCGTCCGCGTCGGGCTTGAGAACATGTGCCGAAAACCCGTCGCAGATCGCCAGCATGTCGCGGTGGAAATGCATTGTGCCCTTGGGCATGCCCGTCGTGCCCGAGGTGAAGGCGATCAGGCAGACATCGTCGCGGCCGCTGTCGAATGCGGTGAACGCCGTCGGCTTCGGCGCCATAAGGCTTTCGACCGAGCCTGGTGCGTCGGAATGGAACCAGCCGATCTGCTTCAGGACGGGCGCCTGGCGTTGCGCCTCGACCAGTTCGTCCTTGAGCCGCTCGTCGCACAGGGCGAGCGCGATTTCCGCCTTCTCCGCGATTACCGCCAGTTCCTTGGCGCGCAGGAGCGGCATGGTGCCGACCGCGATGCCGCCGGCCTTGATCACGGCCATATAGGCGATCACCATCATCGGCGTGTTGGCGGCGCGCAGGAGCACCCGGTTGCCCGGGCTCATGCCGAAATCGTCGATCAGCACACGCGCAAGCTGGTTCACCTGATCGGCGACGTCGCCATAGGTCAGTTGCGCTTCCGGCGTGATGAACGCGGTGCGGCCGCCCTTGCCTTCGTCGATCCAGCGGTCGACGAAACGGGTCACGCAATTGAGCCGCTCGGGATACTGGTAGGCGGGATGCGACAGGTCGAACTCCGGCCACTGGTCCCTTGGCGGCAGGTTGTCATTTGCGAATGTGTCGACAGCCATGGAACGCCCCTCCCCGATGGTTCCTAGGATGTTTCGGTCATACGGTTGTTGAGAGCCTGGCGGGCAATCACCAGCTTCTGCACCTCGCTTGCGCCCTCATAGATCCGGAGCGCGCGGATATCGCGGTAGAGCTCCTCGACCTTGACACCCTTCTTGACGCCGAGCCCGCCGTGGAGCTGGACCGCATCGTCGATCACCCGCTGCGCGCTTTCGGTCGCAAAGAGCTTGGCCATAGACGCTTCGCGGGTGACGCGCTCGGCGCCCTGGTCCTTGGCCCATGCGGCGCGGTAGATCAGAAGAGCCGCGGCATCGATCGACGTCGCCATATCGGCGATCTTGGCCTGCGGGATCTGCATGTCGGCGATCGCGGCATTGCCGATCCTGCGCGCGCTTGCATAGTCGACCGCCTCGTCCATGGCGCGGCGCGCGAAGCCGAGTGCGGCCGCACCGACGGTCGAACGGAACACGTCGAGCGTCGCCATGGCGATCTTGAAGCCCTGCCCGCCCTCGCCGATCAGATTTTCGCGCGGCACCTCGCAATCCTCGAACAGGAGCCTTGCGAGCGGATGAGGCGCAATCACGTCGAGCCGTTCGGCGACGCCGAGGCCCGGCGTGTCCGCCGGCACGATGAAGGCGGACAGCCCGCGGGCGCCCGGGGCCTCGCCGGTGCGCGCGAAGACGATATATTGCGCCGCTATGCCGCCGTTGGAGATCCAGGTCTTTTCGCCGTTGAGCACGAAACCGCCGCCGCCCGGTTCAGCCGACAGCGCGATGGCGCCGGCATCGGAACCGGCGTCGGGCTCGGTCAGGGCGAAGGCGGCAAGCGCTTCGCCGGCGGCGACCTGGGGCAGGAAGCGCGCCTGCTGGTCGTCGCTGCCGGCAAGGCAGATCGGGCCGCTGCCAAGGCCCTGCATGGCGAAGGCGAAATCGGCAAGCCCGTGATGGCGGCTCAAGGTCTCGCGGATGATGCACAGGCTGCGCACGTCGAGCCGGGCATCCGCGCCGCCATGGGGCGCCACCACCGCATGCTTGAGGAAACCCGCCTCGCCCAGTTCGCGCACCAGGGACCGGCAGGCGTCGTCCTCGTCATCGGCCGCTGTCAGACGGTCGACGCGGTTTGCGGCCCAGTTATCGATCGCCGCCGCCAGTTCGCGGTGACGGGGCTCGAAGAACGGCCAGTCGAGGAAGGTCTTGTCCGGCATCTAGTCGCCCTTGAACTCAGGTTCGCGCTTGGCGGCGAAGGCCTCGAAGGCGCGGGTGAAATCCTTGGTCGCCATGCACACCGCCTGCGCCCG
>JBPCWF010000774.1:0-5096 GCA_051009775.1 Hyphomicrobiales bacterium
CCATAAACCCTGTGTCCGCGCTGGCTCCGGGTTTCCTCAGGCGCCTGTTCGAAATCGACGGCTGGGGCGCGATCCCCGAGCCCGCGGGCAACGCGCCGGGGATCAAGCGCGGCATCCCGAAGCTCGAGCGCTGAATTTTTCAGACCGGCTTGAGCAGCGCGTGGCGTTTCTTGCCGATCGACAGTTTGATGACACCGTCCGCATTGACGTCCGCCGCGCTCAGCACCGCCTTGATGTCCTGAACCGGCCGGTCATTTACCCGAGCGGCGCCGCCCTGCACATGCCGCCGGGCATCGCCGTTGGAACTGGCCAGACCCGAAGCGACAAAGGCGCCGAGCAGTCCGAGCCCCCGGTCGAGTTCCGCCCGGGCGATCTCGCTGGTCGGCAGGCCCTCGGCCGCCTCGCCACCCTCGAAGGTCCGGCGTGCGGTTTCCGCCGCGGCCGCTGCCGCGTCGCGGCCATGGGCGAGCGCGGTCGCCTCGGTCGCCAGCAGCTTCTTGGCGTCGTTGATCTCCTGGCCGCCGAGCGCTTCGAGCCGGTCGATCTCGTCCAGTTCCAGCTCCGTGAACAGTCTCAGGAACCGGCCGACATCGGCGTCCTCGGTATCGCGCCAGAACTGCCAGTAGTCGTAGACGCTGAGCATGTCGTCGTTGAGCCACACCGCGCCCGCGGCGGTCTTGCCCATCTTGGCGCCGCCCGCCGTTGTCAGGAGCGGCGTGGTCAGGGCATAGAGCACCGAGCCGTCGACCCGGCGCGCCAGATCGATGCCGTTGATGATGTTGCCCCATTGATCGGACCCGCCCATCTGCAGGATGCAGCCGTGCTTGCGCTTGAGCTCGACGAAGTCATAGGCCTGGAGCACCATGTAGTTGAATTCCAGGAACGACAGCGGGTGCTCGCGGTCGAGCCTGAGCTTGACGGAGTCGAAGGTGAGCATGCGGTTGACCGAGAAATGGCGGCCGTAGTCGCGCAGGAAATCGATATAACCCAGGCCTTCCAGCCAGTCGTCGTTGTTGACCATGATGGCTTCCGTCGGACCGTCGCCGAAGGTGAGGAAGCGGTCGAACACCGTGCGGATGCCGGCGATGTTGGCGGCAATGTCTTCGTCCGACAGGAGCTGGCGCGCCTCGTCCTTTCCTGAGGGGTCGCCGACCTTGGTGGTGCCGCCGCCGATCAGCACGATCGGCTTGTGACCGGCCTGCTGCAGGCGGCGCAACATCATGATGCCGATCAGATTGCCGACATGAAGGCTGGCTGCGGTGCAGTCGAAACCGATATAGGCGGTGACCGTCCCCTGCGACGCCGCCGCGTCGAGCCCTTGCGGGTCCGAGCATTGATGGATATAGCCGCGCGCCTCCATCACGTTCAGGAAATCGGATTTGAAATTCGTCATGACGTTTGCTGTTGATCATTCACGGGCAAAGCGATAGCGCTGACATATATCGAGCGGCGGCGGATGTAAAACCTTGGCCGAAACAAACTTCAAGGGACTGCATTGGGTGAGCGTGTGAAAGCGATCGGTTTGATGAGCGGTACGTCGATGGACGGCATCGACGTTGCCGTCATCGAGACCGACGGCGAGGGCGACGTTGCGACCCTCGGCAGCCTGACGGTGCCGTTCGACGATGCGCTCGGACGGCTTCTGTGGCGCTCGGTCGAGGCGGCCGCCGGCATCGGGGACCGCACGGCGAGGCCCGAACCGCTCGGCGAAGCTGAATCTGCGTTGACCGATGCTCATGCCGTTGCGGTGCGCCGGCTGCTTGAACGCGAGGGCCTGGAGGCCGCCGACATCGAGGTCGTGGGCTTTCACGGCCAGACTGTGCTGCACCGGCCGGAGATCGGCATGACGGTTCAGTTGGGCGACGGCGCACGCCTCGCGGCGCTGACCGGCATCGACGTGGTCAACGACCTGCGTGCCAATGACATGGCGTCCGGCGGGGAAGGGGCGCCGCTCGCCCCGGTCTATCACCGGGCGCTGGCAGGCCGGGTGACGCCAAGGCCCTTGGCCTTCCTCAACGTTGGTGGCGTCGCCAATGTCACCTGGATCGGGGCTGATGGCCCGCCGGTTGCGTTCGACACCGGCCCGGGCAACGGTCTGGTCGATCAGTGGGTGAAAGATCATACCGGGCGATTGATGGACGAGGGCGGTGCGATCGCGGGCGCCGGCACGGTCAGTGCCAAGGCGCTCGAAACGCTGCTCGATCATCCCTATTTCGACCGCCCGCCACCCAAATCGCTCGATCGGTTCGATTTTTCGCTTGAGCCGGTGCGGGAACTTTCGCTTGAGGACGGGGCGGCGACGCTGGTGGCGTTCACCGCGGCGTCGGTCGCGCGGGCGGTCAGGCATCTTCCGGCCGCGCCGGAGCTCTGGATCGTGTGCGGCGGCGGCCGACGGAACCCGGCCGTGATGGCGCACCTGACGGAAGCACTCGACGCGCAGGTCCAAAGCGCCGAACAGGCGGGCTTCGACGGCGACACCATCGAGGCCGAGGCCTTCGCCTTCATGGCCGTGCGTTCGCTGAAAGGTCTGCCGCTGAGCTTCCCGACCACCACCGGCGTGGCGGAACCGGTCACCGGCGGCGTGCTGCACCGCGCCTAGGGCGTGTCGCGATCATTCTGATTCGCGTCATCGCCCTAGTTCTTTGTTAAAGCATGTCTTTTCCCGAAACCGGTGCCCACTTTCGGGAGACATGCTCTATGGCTGGACGGTTCCGTCCTCTTCCAGGCGCTTGTCGAGATAGTTTTCGACGATCCCCACCATTTGGTCATGCTTGCTCTCGAAGAAATGGTTGGCGCCGGGAATAACCTGGTGGTCGATGACGATGCCGCGCTGGGTTTTCAGCCGGTCGACCAGTTTGACTACGTCCTCGTTGGGCACCACGCTGTCGCTGTCGCCATTGAGCATGAGGCCGGATGACGGGCAGGGCGCCAGGAACGAGAAATCATAGAGATTGGCCGGCGGCGCGACCGCGATGAAGCCGTCGATCTCCGGCCGGCGCATCAGCAACTGCATGGAGATCCAGGCACCGAAGGAAAAGCCGGCGATCCAGCACGTGCGGGCGTCGCGATTGAAGCCCTGCAGCCAGTCGAGCGCGGCCGCCGCGTCCGACAATTCGCCCTGGCCGCTGTCGAACAGCCCCTGGCTGCGCCCGACGCCGCGGAAATTGAAACGCAGGACCGAAAAGTTGCGTTTGACGAAGACGTAATAGAGCGCATGAACGATCGGATTGTTCATGGTGCCGCCGAATTGCGGGTGCGGATGCAGGATAATCGCAACCGGTGCGTTCGGGGCCTGGTAGTGATGGTACCGGCCTTCCAATCGCCCGGCGGGGCCTGTGAATATGACTTCTGGCATGTGTGGTAAGGACCTGTGTTTTGAGCTTGTTTCCGGGGCGGCAGCCATCCGGCGTCCGTCCGTGAAACCGGCTTTGTCCGCGCTGCGGCGCCAGCCTATGCGGAGATGAGATGTCCGCGTGCTTCCCCTCGACAACCGACTATTTGGTCAGTCTTTTCAACAGCGTAACGGTTTGAAATATTGCTATTTTTTTCCGAAAACACTGATTACTTGACTCCGTTAGTCGGGTACCTTATATCCGATTTAGAATGATTCAAGACTGGATCGCAAGCGTCGATTCCAAGCTAAGATCGGGTCGCCTCCAGACGATTGAATGCCGCCCACAAGCAGCGGGCGCCCGTACATAGCACAGATCAGGGGTTCAATTGCAAGTGTTTGAAAACAAAAGAACCTCTGGCAATGCGGCCGATTACGCTGCGCACCGGGAGAAGCAATGACATGAAGCTCAGCACGCGTGGCCGATATGCCGTGATGGCACTGGCGGATATCGCCCATAACTCAACGGGTGAGCCGGTTTCCTTGAGCGATATTGCCGAGCGCCAGGATATCTCTCTGGCTTATCTGGAGCAGCTCTTCGCCAAGCTGCGCAAGGGCGCGCTGGTGGACAGCGTCAGAGGGCCGGGCGGCGGCTACAGGCTGTCACGTCATGCCGACGACATCCGGATCGCAGACGTTGTCATGGCGGTTGACGAGCCTTTGAAGGTGACCCGCTGCGAGGAGTTCTCGCCCAAGGGCTGTGTCGGCGGCACCCGCTGCCTGACCCATGATCTGTGGGAGGAGTTGGGCCGTCAGATCCATGTCTTCCTGGCCGCGGTCAGTCTCGGCGATGTGGTCAACAAGCGTGTGCTCGGCATGGCTGCCCCGGTGGTGGCGCCGCAGCCGCGCGACCAGCTCAAAGTGGCGAGCGGCCGCCGGTCGGTCATATAGCGGAACAGTTTGGCCAAGCCCGTGAGTGAACAGCGTACATATCTCGACCACAACGCCACCGCGCCGCTGCGGCCCGAGGCCGCAAGGGCGATGTCGCAGGCGATGCACCGGTGCGGCAACGCGTCGTCGGTCCACCGCGAGGGCCGCACGGCGCATGCGGTGATCGAGACCGCGCGCGCTCAACTTGCCGCCCTGGTCAATGCGGATGCCGCCGGGGTGGTCTTCACCAGCGGCGGCACCGAGGCCAACAATCTGGCGCTCGGCGGCGTCATCGGGGCCGAAGGCGTGACCCGCATCCTGCTTGCCGGCATCGAACATCCAAGCGTTCTGGAAGCAGCCGCCACAATGGGCGTTCCGGTCCGGCATATCGCGGTCACGTCCGGCGGCGTTATCGATCTGGACGATCTCAGGCTCGCTCTCGGCGACGGTGAGGGCCGCGCCGTGGTCTGTGCCATGCTGGCAAACAACGAGACCGGGGCGGTACAGCCTGTCGGCGAGGTGGTGCGGCTGGCGCGCGAGCACGATGCGCTGGTGCACACCGATGCGGTCCAGGCCGTGGCCAAGATCGAGACAGATTTCCGCGCCCTCGGCGTCGACATGATGGCGCTGTCCGGCCACAAGATCGGCGGTCCGCTGGGCTCCGGCGCCCTGATCCTGCGCGACGGCGTCAAGCTCGACCCCCGGATCCGCGGCGGCGGCCAGGAACTCAAGCGCCGCGCCGGCACGGAGAACGTGCCCGCGATCGCCGGTTTCGGAGCGGCGGCGCGATGCGCGGCGGACGGTCTCGCCGGCAACGAGGCGGTCGGACGGCTGC
>JBPCWF010000775.1:0-4593 GCA_051009775.1 Hyphomicrobiales bacterium
CTCTTGAGGCGGTGGCCGTGTCTCCGCTCAGCTTGCGCAAAAGACTGTTGTGTGACATCGGAGAAGAGATCGCCCATGCCAGGGCCGGGCGCCCGGCGCACATCTGGGCCAAGCTCAACTCCCTGGTCGACCAGGTGGTCATCGACGCGCTCTATGACGCGAGCCGGGCCGGCGTCGAGGTCGATCTGGTCGTGCGCGGAATCTGCTGCCTGCGGCCGGGTGTGCCGGGGCTGTCGGAGAACATCCGCGTCAAGAGCATCGTCGGCCGGTTCCTGGAGCATTCCAGAATCATGTGTTTCGGCAACGGATCCGGATTGCCGCATCCCGACGCCAAGGTCTATATCTCGTCCGCGGACTGGATGCCGCGCAATCTGGATCGCCGCGTCGAGACGCTGATCCCGATCCTGAACGACACGGTGCACGCGCAGATCCTGGATCAGATCATGGTGGCGAACTTCAAGGACAACCAGCAGAGTTGGCGGCTCGAGGCGGATGGCGGCTGGACGCGGATCGAGCCGGCCGCCGGCGAGAAACCGTTTAATGCCCATAAGTACTTCATGGACAATCCGAGCCTGTCCGGCCGGGGCAAGGCGCTCAAGCACAGCGAACCCCCGTCCTTCACCGATCGGACCTCGCACACGTGACGATCGTCGACCTGCCAAAGAAGAAGCCCGGCCGGCTGGTTCTGGAGTTCTCTCCGGTCGCGATCGTCGATATCGGTTCGAATTCCATCCGTCTCATGGTCTATGACGGGCTCCGCCGCGCGCCGCTGCCCTTGTTCAACGAGAAGCTGATCTGCGGGCTGGGCCGTGGCGTTGCGGTGACCGGCAGCCTGAGCGAGGAAGCCGTCGAGCGGGCGCTGCGCGAGTTGCGCAGGTTTCGCGCGCTCGGACGCCAGATCGGTATCAGGAAGCTTTATGCCGTGGCGACCGCGGCGGTGCGCGACGCCGACAACGGTCCCGGTTTCGTCAAACGCGCCGAGGCGGCGCTGGGCATCAAGATCTCCGTCCTGTCCGGCAAGAAGGAGGCGCGTCTGACCGCCATGGGCCTGCTCGCGGGCGTGCCGGATGCAGAGGGCGTGGTCGGCGATCTGGGCGGCGGCAGTCTGGAGCTGGTTCGCATCGAGGGCGGAGAGATTCGCGACGGCACGACGCTGGCGCTCGGTCCGCTGCATCTGATGGATGTGACCGAGCGGTCGCTCGACGCCGCCCGCGACCTGACCGACGATACCCTGGCCAAGGTCGACCTGCTGGATGACCTGGAGGATAAGAACTTCTATGCGGTCGGCGGTGCCTGGCGCAACCTGGCGCGTATCCATATGGCGCAGAACCGTTATCCGCTTCATGTTCTGCACCACTATGAAATGCCGCGCGACGCGGCCCGCAGCATCGCCAATCTGGTCAGCGGGCTCAGCCCCGAAACCCTGCGCGAGATAAAGGTTGTTCCGAAGGAACGTTCCGAAACCATGCCCTACGGCGCGCTCGTGCTTGACCGGCTGCTGGCGCGCGCCGGGCCGCGCAGCGTGGTGATCTCCGCCTTCGGTCTGCGCGAGGGTCTGCTGCATTCCAAGCTGGCGAAAAAGGTCCGCGCCCGCGATCCGCTTCTGTCTTCCTGTGCGGATTTCGCACAGCTGCGCTCGCGCTCGCCCAAGCATGCGCGCGAACTGTGCACCTGGACCGATCAGCTTTTCGTGCCGGACGGACTGGAAGAGACGCCGCAGCAGCGGCGGTTGCGCCATGCCGCATGCATGCTGTCGGACATCAGCTGGCGCGCGCATCCCGACTATCGCGCCGAGCGCAGTTTTGGAATCATTTCTCAGGGCGCGTTCGTCGGGGTCGGCCACCAGGAACGGGTGTTTCTCGCGCTCGCCGTTTTCTACCGCTACGAAGGCGTTTGGAGCGACGAGGCGCCGGCGCGGATCAGCGAGCTGATTGACGACGACACGACCTACCGTGTGCGCATCATCGCCTCCGTCCTGCGGCTCGCCTATCTCCTGTCGGGAGCCATGCCCGGCATGCTGCCGAGGCTGGGCCTTGAATATGATGGAAGCAAGAAGCTCAGGCTCGTGATGCCGAAGGACGCGGCGGACCTGGCCGGAGAGCGGATCGAAAAGCGCCTGGCGGAGCTTGCCATGCTGGCCGGCCGCAAGCCGGAGATCGTCATCGCGGGCCGGTGAGCCGCCGTCCCGCGCGGACGGCGTGACGCCTATTCGGCGGAGACCGCCATCGGCAGTTCGGTCTCCGCGCCGTCGCGCGGCACGAACAGCGCCTCGCCATCCTCGATCACGATGCACATGCGCCCGTGCTTGAGGGCAAGGGCGGCTTCGCCGAACAGTTCGCGGCGCCAGCCTTTGAGCGCGCGTACGTCTGCCTCGTCGTCATGGGCGATCTGTTCCAGGTCGCCGACGGAGGCGATCAGCTTCTGTGCGACCCGGTGGCGCTCGCTGGCAATTCTGAGCGCGACCTTCAGCACTTCGACGATTGCGCCGGGTTTGGGCAGCGCCGCCGCCGCATCGTATTTCACCTCCGGAACGTGGTCCATCGGCCCGTCGAGCGCCTGTTTCACGCCCTTCAGGAGCGCGAACGCCTGCTGGCTCTCCCCGAAGCCGCGTGGCACGGCGCGCAGCCTGCGGAAGTCGCCCGGCTCGCTGGGAATCTGGGTTGCGATTTCCGCCAGCGCCTCGTCTTTGAGGATCCGGTTGCGCGGCACGTCGCGCTTTTGCGCCTCGCGCTCGCGCCAGGCCGCCGCTTCGATGAAGACCGCGAGGTTGCGTTTCGTGCGCGCCCTGTATTTCAACCGCTTCCAGGCGTTCTCCGGCTCGGTCCGGTAGGTCGAGGGTGATTCCAGAATCGCCATCTCCTCGGCGAGCCAGGCCTCCCGGCCGTTCTTGTCGAGCTGCTTCTTGAGCTTGGCATAGGCGCCGCGCAGGTGGGTGACGTCGGACAGCGCATATTTGAGCTGCTTCTCGCTCAGCGGCCGATGGCTCCAGTCGGTGAAGCGCGAGGTCTTGTCGATGCGCGCGCCGACCAGCTTGCGGACCAGGTTTTCATAGCCGACGGAATCGCCGAAGCCGCAGACCATCGCCGCGACCTGGGTATCGAACAGCGGTTTGGGGATCACGTCGCCCATATGGCACATGATCTCGATATCCTGGCGGGCGGAATGGAACACCTTGACCGTGCCGGTATCGCCCATCAGCCGAAAGAACGGATCGAGGGCGATATCCTTGGCCAGGGGATCGACCATTGCTTCGTGCGACTGCGACGCCATCTGTATCAGGCACAGTTTGGGCCAATAGGTCCGCTCGCGCATGAACTCCGTATCGACGGTCACGAAGTCTTCCTCGGCGAAGCGGCCGCAGATGTCGCTCAGTTCTTGAGTTGTCGTGATGATTTTCATCGCGCCTCTATAGCGCATCCGGCTGAGTCTGTCGTGGCTAGAGCATCGTTCCTTCATATGGGATCATTTGACCGGCTTTTCGCGTCTGCTGGCGAGGCAAGGTCCACGCCGTGGTCCGGGCGACCACAAGTGGGCCTTAACGACGTCCAGCGGGCGCGAAAAACCGGCCTCCGGTGGGCCAACTCAGCTCACCGTCGTCGTTGCAAAGCTTGCCCGATGCCCCACATCGCTCTGCGCTTTCCGCCTGGCCGGCTGACCTGATTTGGCGCCATCAAACGATTCCATATGAAGGAATGATGCTCTAGCCAGCAGTTTTCCCATCGGAATGGTTATCCGTGGCCGGCGACGCCTTGCCGTTTCGGCGGATCACGCGGCGCGCCAGCCGGAACATGGCAGGCGAGGTCCGTAGCAGCGTAACGAAGCGCGAGCGCGCGTGCACCGGCACGCTCGGGCGCCGGGTCATGCGGTAGAGGGTCGATACGATCAGGCTGGCATGGACGACGCTGGTATAGGCGAAGAAGGCCGGCGCGCCGAACCGTTCGATCACAAGCGATGCGATGATCGGTCCGATCGATGCGCCGAGCGAGAAGAACAGCGTGAGGCCGGCGGCCACCAGGACATACTGGCCCTTCTCGGCGCGGTCGTTGGCAAGGGCCGCCGACAGGGAATAGAGCGGCAGGGCGAAGGCGCCGAAGGCAAACGCACCGGCATAGACCAGCGTTGCCTGGCCGCTTGCCACGAAGGTGAGAAACAGTCCGGCAAGGGACGCCCCGCCGGTGGCGGCGATCAGGGCCCAGCGCCGGTCGAGCCGGTCCGACATCATGCCGAGCGGCAGTTGCAGCGCGGCGCCGCCGAGGATGCCCGCACTCATGAACAGCGCAACCCCGGCAATATCGAGACCCATGTTCTGGGCGTAGAGCGGACCGATCAGCCTGAACGCACTGTTGGTCAGTCCGATGGTCAGGCAGCCGATGCAGGCCAGCGGCGAGATCCGCCAGATCGTGCCGATGTCGAACTTGAAGGTCTCCGGCGCCTTCGGCCGGGACCGGTCGGACAGGGACACCGGCACCAGCGACAGCGAAAACAGGATCGCCATGATGGCGAAGATCGCGAACCCGCCGGTGCCGAACACGGGCATCAGGAACTGGGCACCAGTCACGGCGCCGAGGTCGACCAGACGGTAGATTGAGAGCA
>JBPCWF010000776.1:0-5417 GCA_051009775.1 Hyphomicrobiales bacterium
TCGTCGCCGCCGACCCTGATCGTGCCCGACGTCACCTGTTCCAGCCCGGCGATCAGGCGCAGAAGGGTCGTCTTTCCGCAGCCGGATGGGCCGAGGAGCGTCAGGAACTCTCCCGCCTGGATGTGGAGTGACATGGGCTGTACGGCGTGGACCGATCCGAACCGCTTCGACACGGCCTCGAGATCGATGTCTTTGGCGCCGCCGCTCATCGTGCCCTTGCCCAATGCGTTGCGCACACAGTATCTTGGAGGCAGTACTGTATGAAATCATTGAAAGAACTGCCGTGTATTTTGACCAGGACTCGCTGCCGCAGACGCTGGCCTACTTCATTCTGAACAAGCTGCGCTGGCGCATCATTACAGGTGAGCTGGAGCCGGGGCAGCCGCTCAGGGAAAAGGAACTCGAAGCCGACTATGGCAGCAGCCGTGGACCGGTACGGGAAAGTCTTAGACTTTTGCTGCAAAGCGGCCTGGTTGAGCACCTGCCGAGGCGCGGATTCCGTGTTCGCACATATACGCCCGATGAGGTGCGCAACATCTACCAGCTTCGAGCGACGCTTGAGGGCATGGTCGTGGCGGCCTTGGACTCCCTTGACATCGCGCCTCTGTGCGAAAAGCTGCGCGGGCGCTGTGCGATCATGGAGGGGTATCACAAGGCGAAGGACACGGAAGGCTATTTCCGCGAAAACAGCACGTTCCATCAGTGCATCATCGACTTCACGGAGAACCGGCCGATCGCCCAGGTGCTGTTCTTCGTGAATGAGATCTCGCTGCCGGTCCGCTACAGGCTCTTGCAGCAGTCGTTTCCGACCCGTCGCTCGCTCGACTACCACGAGGCGATCGTTGGCCAGCTGGAAGCCGGCAATATCCAGGAGGCGAAGCGCCTGACGGAGGAGCATATTCTGGAGAACCTCGAACGCGCGGTCTCTATTTTTGAGGACCATGATCAGCCGGTGCCAAATCTGAAGGTTATTCCAGGGCGATAACGCCGATCTCGACGATCGCGTCTTCACCGATGTCGCTCACCTCGACCAGATTGCGGGCAGGCGGGCTGTTCGGGAACACTTCGGCAAAGGCATCGTTGACCGCGCCTTTGGCCGAAAGGTCGGTCATGTACACAATGGCGAGCATGATCTTGTCGGCCGAGCTGCCGCCGGCCTCCAGAATGCTTATGCAGTGCTTAAGCGAGAGCCGGGCCTGTGCGTCGGCCCCTTCGACGATCTCTCCGGTCTCCATGTCGCGCGGCATCTGGCCGCCGACGAAGACGAACCCGCCGCCCTTGGTCCCCTGAGACACCGGTGACGTTGATGCCGGCGCATTCGGATCAAAGATGACTTCCCTCATTTCGTCCCCTTCGCTCAGTGCTGCGGTCTGCCGCTCAAGCAATCTTGTGGTTGACGGTCGTGAGATATTCACTGAGACCCCATGACCCGCCTTCGCGACCGTGGCCCGCCTCCCAAAACCCGCCGGTCGGGACGTCCGGGCCCTGGATGGCGGTTGAATTGATGCCGATGCTGCCGAACCTCAGTTGGCTCAGCTTCGGCAGCAACGCCTTCGGATCGGCAGTGTAAAAGTAGGACACCAGGGCGTGGCGCTCGCGCGCGAGGCGCGACAGCAATCGTTCTTCATTCGAAAATGGCCGAATTGACAGCAGCGGACCGAATGTCTCCTGATCGTCGAAGAGGCTCTCGTCCTCACTCTCGACCACTGTGAACGGGAACAGAAAGGGCTCGTCCTCTTCGACCGGGCTGGGCGCCGGCGACAGAAGGTTCTCTCCGTGGGAGCGAGCATCCGAAACCAGATCCACCAGTGTATTGGCAGCGCGCCTGGTGCGCACGGGCCCGAGATCGACGGCTCCGTTGGACGGCCCCGACTTCAGGGGCGCAATCCGGTCGAGGAGACGGTCCTTGAACGGCCGGTAGATGCTCTCCGCCACGAACACGCGGTTGACGGAGGAGCAGGCCTGGCCTGCAGCCTTGAGTTTGCGAATGATCAGGTCATCGATGGCAAGGTCGAGATCGGCATCACCTAGAACGGCAAACGGGCAATTGCCACCAAGTTCCATGACGGACTTCTTGCCGGCGGTGGCGCATTTCACCGCGAGGCCGCGGCCGACCTCGGTCGAGCCGGTGAAGCTAACGATGCCGATATCCACGTGTTCCAGAACCATCAGCACCAGGGCAGGGTCGCCGGTTGCGAGCAGCTGGATATGATTTCTGACACCATGTGCCTGAAACGTGTCGAACATCTCCAGGGCGCACAGGATTGAGAGCGACGACGGCTTCAGGATGACCGGGCACCCGGCGGCGATCGCGGGTGCGATCTTGCGCGTCAGCCCGGCGATCGGATCGTTAAACGGGCAGATCAGCAGGGCACCGGCCAGACCCACATCCTTGATGATATGCCCGTTCTCCAGCCGGCGTTCGAAGGACAGCTCCTCCAGCAAATCGCGGCAGTGCGCAAGAAACGATATGGCATAGTCGATTTCGCCGTCGGCTTCCTCCGGCTTCTTGGCAACTTCACCGACGACGAGATCGATCAGTTTCGGTCGAGCCTGTTCCAGGCCCGCGATACATTGATCCAGCAGTGATTTTCGCAAACCGATATCGTCATTCAATTCGCTCCGTGCATGCGTGAGCCGTTCGAGTTGGGTGGCGACGTCCGGTGCGCCAATGGGCTGCCAGTGATCGAACACACGGCCGTTATTCGGCGAGACGACTGCCCGGCAGTCGACGTCAGTCGATTTCATGCGACCTCTCCCTTTCTCGACCCCAAGGCGTCTTGCATGGTGTCGATCAGAGCATGCACCTCGTGCAGCGGTTTGCCGAAGCATATTCTGGTGTGGTTGCGGTAGGGCGCACCGAACGCTTCGCCGGGCAGTGATAGAACGTCATGTGCCTCGAGTTGCTCGCGGAACAGGTCGATTTTCTCGATCCGCGGGAAGATATAGAAAGAACCTTCGGTCGCCACGTGCGGCCAGCCCCTCGATGCGATGAACTCCAGCATGAGGTGCCGCTGCTCGCGATAGTCATCGACATCCGACGCCACCGTGCTGATTGCCTGCAACGCCATATTCTGACTGGGCGTGGGCGCGGCGCTGAGGATTGTCTGATGCGCAGCGATCACCTGCGGGCTCCACGTCTGCGGCACAAGACATGCGCCCAGTCTCAGGCCCTGAAGGTGAAAGTTCTTGGAGAAGGAATTGACGACGAAGATATGATTGTCCGCAGCACATACCGAGCTCTGCCATTTCTCCGCGTCGAAAATGATGCCTGAGAAGCTCTCATCGATCAGCAGAAATGCGCCGGCCGCGGCGGTCGCGGCGCGTAAGGTGTCAAACTCTTGGTGCGAGAGTATTTTGCCGCTGGGGTTGCCGGGGTTGCTGCAAACGACCGCCTTTGCATTGCCTTGCTCAAGGGCCTTTTCAAGGCTCTGCGCGTCGAGCGCGAAGCCATCTTCCGCACGGGTCTCAAGAAACCGCGTATCGAGATGCGCAAGTTCTGCGAGGTCTTCATAGGACGGCCAATGCGGAGAGACAATCAGCACCCTGTCGCCGGGCGAGAGCATAGCGCGAAGTATGCAGTAGATCGCTGCCTTTGCGCCGCCGCAGATCACGCAGTCATGCTGTGCATGCTGCCATTTTGCGAACAGCCGGGCGCGGGTCATCTTGCGAAGTTCCGGAAACCCCGCCGCCGGGGACAATGTCGTCTTCGGGCTGGCCAGCTCCGGTGGAGCGATGCTGCGGTCTTCGAATGTGGGTGTGCTCAATGAGTAAGCAGTCCGTCCCGCGCGGCGGGCCTCGTCGATTGCGGCCGCCAGTTCCAGCGTCGGCGATTTGCGCAGCGTGAGAGACATCAGCGCGCATCCCTTCGCATGAACAGGATCTGGGCGACGATGCCGAGGATCATGGAAAACGAGAACACCATAACGCCGGCCGCGTTGATCGCCGGATCGAACCCGGTGACCAGGGACGTCCAGATCTTGATCGGAAGGGTGATCGAGAAATTGGTCAGAAAATACGCGATGACGAACTCGTCGAACGCAAAGGTGAAGGTGATGATCAGCGTCGCGACGATGGCGAACTTGCAGGCCGGCAGAACGATCTCGATGATCGCCCGGAGCCTTGACGCGCCCAGTGCCCAGGCGGCCTCCTCATGGCTTTTCGGAATCTGGGCGATACGGTTGCGCAGGTTCAGGACCGCGAGCGGCAGCACATAGAGGACCTGTCCCGCATAGACCAGGCCGAGAGACGGCTCAAAACCGATCGACACGAAATAAAGGCGCAGGCTGATGCCGATCAGTATGAGCGGCACGGCAAGGGGAGCCAGAACCAACAGAGTGACCGCCATCTTTCCGCGGAAGCTTGCGTTTACCAGAGAGTAGGCGCAGGCAAACGCAATCGTGGTCGCCGTTACACTCACGGCGCTTGCAATGATTACGCTGTTGATGAGACCGCTGATGTATTGCGCATCTTGAAAGACCCGATCGTACCATTGCCACGTAAACTGGCGGAACGGCATGACCTGGTAGCGGCCGCTGTTGAACGAAAACACGATCATCACCGAAATCGGCAAATAGATAACGAGAGCCGCAGATCCAAACAGGAGGCCGAACGATCGTTGCGCTGGTGTCCGTGTTCCCATCATTCCAATTCGCTTACGACTGCAGGCGCACTTGGTTGCGGATCAGTGCCAGGGGCAAAGTCGCCGCCAGCACGACACAGACCAGCACGACGGCAAACGTGGCCGCCATCGAGAGGTCATAAGTGCCCTTGAGCGTGCTCAGCATCAGTTGCGCCAGAACCGGATTGAAGCCGCCGCCGAGAAGGGCGGGCACGGCATAGTCTCCGACGCAGATGATGAAAGTCAGCACTGCCCCGATCACCCAGCCCGGCAGGCTCAGGGGAAAGACGATCTCCCAGAAGCTGCGCCAGGCGCCGCCGCCAAGGTCGAGGCTTGCCTCCAGCAGCCGGCGATCGATCGTGACCATCACGCTGAAAATCATCAGCGTAATGAGCATTACGCCGAACAGCGTCAGCCCGAAGATGGAAGCGCCCATCGTGTAGAGAAAACCGAGGGCGACTGGCCCACCCCACACTTTTTCGAGATAGTGGGCGATGACGCCGCTGTCCGAGAGCACCAGTTGCCACGAGAAGGCGCGAATGGTGAAGCTTGTCCAGAACGGCGCGATCAGGATGAAGAGCAGCACGAGCCGTCGTTTCGCGGACGTCAGGTATGTCAGGAAGTAGGCGAGGGGGAATGCGATCAGGCTGCTTAGCGTGACCACGACCAACGACATCCAGACGCTCCGGCCGAGGGCGTCCGTGAACCGGTCATTGGCGAAGAATGTCGCATAATTCGATAGCGTCGGTCCGTTGCCGTCGGCGCCGACGAAGCTCAGGCCGATGGTGTAGGCGAT
>JBPCWF010000777.1:0-5599 GCA_051009775.1 Hyphomicrobiales bacterium
GCCCTGGAGACGGTCTGGGCCGGCACCCGGGAGAACGGTATCGAAGGCCTGATGCTCAAACGCGAAGCAAGCCCCTATATCGCCGGCCGGCCCAAGGGGCACTGGTTCAAATGGAAACGAGCCCCGCTCACCCTCGATACGGTCCTGATGTATGCCCAGCGCGGCAGCGGCAAGCGTTCGTCCTATTATTCCGACTATACGTTCGGCGCCTGGCGTGACGCCGACGGCGGCGGCCGCGAGCTGGTGCCGGTCGGCAAGGCCTATTTCGGCTTTACCGACGAGGAACTGCGCGAGCTCGACCGCTGGGTGCGTAACAACACGGTGGAACGTTACGGTCCGGTCAGGGCGGTCAAGCCGGCATTGGTGCTTGAAGTGGCGTTCGATTCGGTGCATCGCTCCAGCCGCCACAAGTCCGGCGTCGCCATGCGGTTTCCCCGGGTCCACAGGATCCGATGGGACAAGCCGCCGGAGGAGGCGGACCGGCTGGACGGGCTGATCTCGATGATAGACGGCTAGAACGACGGCGGCAGATGCTTTCCTTCCCGACCAGAAAACTGCTGCCGACCACGGACGTCTATTTCTATCACCATCTCAGGGATTACATCTCATCGCCGTGGCGCGGGCGGTCCGGCGCACGGCCGGTGACCGCGCTGTCGCCGAGCGTTTTCCACTGCGGCGGCCGTGCGCTGATCGCCCGATACGCCACCAGGTCCGACCTGCGTAAGCTCGCCCGGCTCAAACCCGCGCAGGTGTTCTACCTGATCGACGACGATATCCGCGCGGCGCTGGAGGCGCCGGAACTGCCGAATGACTACCGCCACCGCCTCGGGCGCTTTGCGGTGGAGATCCTGCCGGCGATCGAGGACATGGCGGACTGCATCGTAACGCCGAGCCCGGTCATTGCCTCAGCCTATGACGACCGGCCTTATGAGCTGCTCGCTCCGGGCTGTATCGATATCTGCGAGGACTTCAGTCATTTCGACGATGTCAGCACGGTGCGCCTGGCGTTTCTCGGCACCCGCAGCCATCTGAGCGACCTTGAATTCCTGGCGGATGTGCTGGTCGACCTGTGCGCGCGCTGCCCAGGTCTTGAGGTGATGACATATCTCGGCCGTCACGCGCCGGCGGCCATGCAAAGGATGCCGGGCATTAGATCCGAGGCGCCGCTGCCGTGGCAGGCCTACAAGCGCTCGGTGCTCGGGCGGCAGAGGTTTCACCTGGCGATCGCGCCGATGCTCGACACCCCGTTCAACCGGGCGCGCTCGTTCAACAAGTTCCTCGATCACGCCGCCGTGGGGGCATATGGCCTCTACAGCCGTCACGCCGCTCTGGATGCGGTGGTGTCTGCGCCCGAACACGGGCTTTTGCTCGGGAACGAGCGCGACCATTGGGCCGGCGAACTTGAGCGCTGCGTCCTCGACGCCGGTGCGCTGCGCGATCACGCGATGGCCGCCGCGGCGCGCGCCGGGCAGGTTGGCGCGCCGCAACGCATCCGGGCATTCTGGTCACAGCACCTCGATTTTGAACTGGAATTATAGTGCCGGTCGTCCGGGCGAGCCCCGGTTCCTGCGTCAAAACAGGTCGTGCCCGGTCATTGACGATGCATATTCCGTCCAGGCGCCGCCGCCGCTTAAGAGTTCATTAAGGGGTTGGCAAATCTACTGTGCATATTCAGCACAGCGATTTGATTCAATTGCACGTGCTGCCAATTTAGGGGCGCAGTCCAGTGGCCGGAAAACCCGCAGAGGGTTCCGAAGCAGCGAAGCGTGAAAACCAGCGCGGTGCATCGCCGACGCTCGACGAAGCGCGTGTTGAGCTTGCCTTCGTGGAGCGCTGCGAAAAGGCGCTCGAGCATCTGTCCGCCGCGCCGGACGGCACGCGCGCGGACCGTGACACCATCGCCATCCAGGCACTGCTTGAAGGCACCGGGTTCGGGGCCGCGGGCGTTGCGCGTTTCGCCAACGACCGTTCCACCGTCACGATCACCTTCCAGAACATGCACCAGATGCTGCTGGAGACCACCGAGCTCGATGTCGGTGACGTAGCCTGCGCCGGGGCGATATTGCGCGGCGACGCGGTCGGCATTCCCGAGCGGGCCAGCGAGGATAACGGCGCAGATGCCTTGGTCGCGGCCCTGGCGGCGGAGTGTTTCTTCGCCGAACCGGTTTTCGACGGGACGAACGAAACCGGCGGCTTTCTGTTTGTCGCCAATGACAGGCCGGCGCCATCGGCTCTGACCACGGTCAAGACGTTCTTCGCCAGTGTCGCCGCCTGGCTCGGCGCGGACATGCCCGGGCAAAGTGCCGGGATGGATGAGCAGGCCACCGGCCGGGATGCCGCGGAGGGCAAGCGAGACATGCCCGATCAGCAGACGGATTTGCCGAGCGATGCGCCTGGAAGCGGCGGGCTTGGCATCATGGTGTTCGACCCGGCGCTCAAGCTCCTGACAGTCAACGACCGGGTCAGGGCTCTTGCCGACCTGCCGGAAGCGGCGCTGCGGGCCGGTGCCGGGATGGACGATGTGATCGGCCATCTGGCGCAGGAGGACAAAGCGGGCGGCTCCGATGACCGGGCCACGGAGTTGCGCGCGGCGGTGGCCGACAAGGGCAGTCACGAAATCGTGCGTCATCTGCCCGATGGCCGCACCGTGGCCTGTGCGGCGTCGCCGATGGAAAGCGGCGGCTATGTGATCACGTTCTCCGACGTCACCGAGAACGAACGGCGCAAGCACGAGGTGGCCGAACAGGCGGCGCTGCTGGAAGCGACCGTCGAACATATGGACCATGGGCTGTTTGCGGTCGACAGCGAGCTGAATGTCGTTTTCGCAAGCGAACGCACCAAGACGACGCTCGGCGTGCCGCCTGAGTATTTCGAGCCGGGCAATGGTTTCGAGAGCATGGTGCGCCATTGCGCCGACCAGGGTGCTTTTGGCGACGGCGATCCGGATGCGGCCGCCGAACGGATACTCGACGATGCAAAAGGCGCCCAGCCGTTCTGCTATGAACAGATCTGCCCGGGCGATTGGGCGACGCTGGTGCGGGCGCACCCGCGGCCCAATGGCGGGTTCGTCTTCACCTTCTCTGACATTACCGAAGCAAAGCAGCGGCAGGAAGAGCTCAAGGATCTCAGCGCGGCCCTGCAGGAGCGCACCGAGGAGCTGCGACAGAAGAGCGTGCAGCTCGACAAGCTGTTCAACAACATGTCGAGCGGCGTGGCGATGTTCGATGCGGAGCAGCGGCTGGTCATCTGCAATCCGCAGTATCAGGAGTTTTTCCAGCTCCCCGACGAATATGTCCAGGCCGGGACCCGGCTCGCCGACATTCTCCACTATTGCATCGCCCAGGGTTACGAGGGCGACGCGGACACGGTGCTCAAGGAACGTCTGGACGTCGCCAGGTCCCGTGAACGCTGCACATTCAACATGAACATGGCCGACGGGCGGGTCATGCATGCCATCCACGAGCCGGTCGAGGACGGCGGATCGATCGCCGTCTATGAAGACATCACCGAACGCGAAGAGGCGGCACGGCGCCTGCGCGAGTATGCCGAGCGGATTGAACATCAGAAGGATACGCTCCAGACCGTCATGGAGCATATGGATCAGGGGATCAGCCTGGCCGATGGCGATCTGCGCATTCAGGCGTTCAACAGGCGGTTCCTGGAGCTCCTGGAGTTCCCGGAGGGCGAGTTCGACGAGGGCGATCCGGTCGACAAGTTCTTCCGTTACAACGCGGAACGCGGCGAATACGGTCCGGGCGATGTGGAGGAGCAGGTCAAAGAGCGTGTCGAACTGGCCAGGAAGCACGAGCCGCACAACTTCGTGCGCGAGCGGCCAGACGGCACAATGATCGAAATCGTCGGCAAACCGCTCAAAGGCAGTTCCGGCTTCGTCACCACCTACACGGACGTCACCGAGACGCGCAAGCATGAGCGCGAAGTCGAAGCCCTGACGGAGCGGCTGACCGAGGCCAACCGCCGGCTCGATGCCGCGTTCAACAGCATGCATCAGGGCCTGGCCATGTTCGATAGCGATCACAAGCTCGTGGTCCGCAACAAGCGCTATCTGGAAATCTTCGACTTTCCCGAGGAAGTTGCGGGCGTCGGTAAAAGCCTCGAGGACATCACGCGCTACAGTGTCGAGCGGGGAAATGAAGCCGACCCGGAAAAGGCCGTCGCGCAGCGCATGGAGATCGCCTCGCGCCGGGAGCGTGCCGTCTATCACCGCAACATGGCGGACGGACGGGTGCTGGAAATCATCCATGAACCGCTCGCCGGCGGCGGATCGATTGCGCTCTATCTCGACGTCACCGACCGGATCAATGCCGAGCGCAGCCTCAAGGAGCACGCGGCCCAGCTCGAGGCCAGCAACCGCGAGCTTCAGGATTTCGCCTATGTGGCGTCGCACGACCTGCAGGAGCCGTTGCGCAAGATCGAGGCTTTCGGCGACCGCCTGCACAAGAAATGCGGCGACCGCCTTGGCGAGGACGGGCGGCTCTATGTCAACCGCATGCAGGACTCGTCGCGCCGGTTGCGGGCGTTGATCAACGACCTGCTCGACTATTCCCGGGTCACCACCAAAGCCAAGCCGTTCCAGCAGGTCGATCTGAATGCGGCGGCCCGGCATGTTCTGTCGGATCTTGGGAATTCGATCGAGCGTGCCGGCGCCACGGTCGAGGTCGGCGATCTGCCGTCGATCGCCGCGGACGAGGTGCAGATGCGGCAGCTGCTCTTGAACCTCATGACCAATGCGCTGAAGTTCAGGAAGGAAGATGTGCCGCCCGAGATCAGGATCGACGCCGAAGTGGTGCGCGAGGCCAACGAAAAGGGCAGCATGTCATCCAAATGCGTGCTGTCCGTCCGTGACAACGGTATCGGCTTCGACAACAAATACGGCGACCGTATCTTCACCATTTTCCAGCGCCTGCACGGACGGACCGAGTATGAGGGCACGGGCATCGGTCTCGCCACCTGCCGCAAGATCGCCGAGCGGCACCACGGCACGATCGACGCCGAGGGCGAGCTGGGTGAGGGGGCGGTGTTCCATGTCACTCTGCCGGTGGTGCAGGCCGCGTTCGGTCCGCCTTCCGGCGAAGGCGACGTGATCGAGATCTAAATCTAGGTTCCTGCCAACGCCTGCCTGTAGCAGTCGGCCGTTTTCTGATCGAAACAGCAGAAAATCGTCTGTTCGACCGGGCCGGCGTCGGCGCTGAATGCCCGATGCTCCGCGACCGCGATCTCCGCTGCGCGATCGCTCGGGAATCCGAAGATGCCGGTCGAGATCGCGGGAAAGGCGATCGATCCGAGATCATGCCCGCGTGCCAGCGCGAAGCAGTTGCGGTAGCAGCTCGCCAGCAGTTCCTCTTCGTTACGTCCGCCACCCTGCCAGACCGGGCCGACCGTGTGAATCACATGGCGTGCGGCCAGACGGTATCCCCTGGTGATGCGCGCCTCGCCGGTCGGGCAGCCGCCGATCAGCCGGCATTCGAACACCAGGTCCGGCCCTGCCGCGCGGTGGATCGCGCCGTCGACACCGCCGCCGCCGAGCAACGACGAATTGGCGGCATTGACGATGGCGTCGACGTCGAGGGTCGTGATGTCC